>DATESK010000149.1:0-26957 GCA_035270865.1 Clostridia bacterium
GAACTTAATGTAACAAGAAAAATGACAAGCAAAACAAGAAAAGAGCCGAAAGAAAAGAATATGAGGAACAAGAAAACGGAGTTAAATATACAAAACTAGGAAACGAAATATTATGGTCGAAAAAAACAAATGGAACAAGAAATAGTATAAAACATAAAAAATCGAAGGGAACTAAACCAATGCAAGCAGATTTGTCTAGGTTATGATGGTCGCGGGAGAAGAACGCATATAACCGTTAGCGACTGCACAAATTGAGATAGAGTTAAGGTCTGAAAGAGATGAAGGGAGATAAGGCAAAAAGGCGGAGGAAGAAAGGTCTATAGTATGGGTCGCGGTTGGGGATTGTTTAGCGGGCGGTAAGTTGCAAGTAGATGATGCAATGCTCGCTACCATAACATCGTTGAAGTAAATCTCAAAAAATAAAGTATCGGTGTTCGGATTGACATTAAGTGCGGTCTGGTTTGTATCGGCAAAGGTTAAAATTAAGTTTTCAAGAGATAGCGGTTGTTCGGGAAGAGTTAAAGAGGTCGCCGAATTAAGCTGTTTTGTGTAAGAATAGGTAGCAGATGACGGCTCCGAATTGCGCTCCTTGTCACTTGGGGTGATTGCGGTAATGCTAAACAAATAATCACCATAATCACGCAGACTTGAGAGGCTAGAAAGATAGGTATCGGGATTATAGTTACATATAAGTTCTGGGATAAAGGTGTCAAACATCGTATCAATAGAAATCCTTATATTAAGAAAAGAAGAGTCCCCAACACTTTGTATTAGAGTGCGGGACGTGGCAAGCGCAAGCGAATGCGCGCCTTCTTGAGTGTCGCCCTCAAGCGCTAGAGAAAGGAAAGTCGCCTCTGGTGCAACCGCAAGCGCGGACAGCGCGAAACTGCCTTCCCAAAGGGCATTATCCTTTAGAATTGAGATATAAAAGCCATAGCCGTCATTTAGCATTTCGCTTGTTGCGTTAAGTGTAAAAACCAACGAATTTTCATCGCCAAATTGCAGAAAACCTATGTTTTTCGCGGTCAAAATGCGATTTTTGTAGAAAATTGTCAACGATGATTTGTGCGAAATTCTTCCGTTAAAAACTTCATTTCCGACTGCTTCGATAGAAACTTTATTGTTGCTCCCCGCCAAAAGATAAGTTGCTAAATTTATTGAAGTTGAAGAAAGAGTTTGGCAAAGTTCGTTCTCCACATAGACATTATATGAAGTTGCGTTGGCGCACTCGTTCCAAGATAAAGTGTCGTTTGCTTCTGTCCAAACCGTGTTTGTTGGTGATAGCGGAATTTCTACAAAGCGAGCATCTATTGTCGCGTTTGATGAAAGTATAAAAGACAGATTGAGGGATGTTCCCTCTTGCAACAAATTGTCTTCTTGATACCATCCGCTAAACCGCCAACCGTCAGTTTCGCGCGCTGAGAGCGAAATTAAAGCATTCTTGTCATATGTTCCGCTAGGGTCTTCGACAAGTTCGGGGCGGTTGGAATTTAGGCTAAATAGGACTTTTGGCGCAACATCTTCGCCCGTGTCGGTTGAACCATCTTCCCCCTCCCCTGAACTTGCGGCAAAAACATTTAAGCTATTATAATTTGCAATTACGATAAAAGCGTTAGGGGTGAATGTATAACCGTATCGGCGGAAACTTAAAACATCGTCTTTTGATAATCCAACGGCATTGAAAATACCGTTTGCGTTTGAATACACCGAAGGGAAAAATTCCTCGCCGTTTTTTAATACGCTTACATTGGCAAGCGTACCTGCGCAGTTCACGATTTGCCCTGAAACCGTGAAACCTTCGTTTGCGTCTGTTGGTGAGTTGTCCTTGTTGCAAGCATATAGACAAAACAAAAGGCAAAAGCACAGCGATGCAAGCAAGGCTGAGAAAAGGCAATTTTTTAATTTTAGTTTTGATAAAAGTTTTTTCATATTTGTTTATTTGCAAAATCCACGGTTAATTTTTTTTGCTAATGTTGCCACAAATTAAACGGTCTATTTTTCTTACTAATGTTATCAAAAACGCAATGGCCTATTTTTTTTGTTATAGGTTGCCACGAAAAGCAACGGTCTATTTTCTTGCTAGTGTTACTACAAAAGCAAAAGTTAAAATCAACTTAGTTCTACATTAACGACTTGAGACAATTTTCCGTTGTCGCTTGAGGCTATAAGACTAACAGTTTTGCAACCGCCGTTTATCAAAGAGGTAATATTTGCAAAGTTATTCGCCGTGCTAGTGGTTGATGCTTCCAAATCAACCGAAGTAAAACCGCCCGCAAGGGTATTAGTATCGTAAAAATGGTAGTGGGAAGCTCCCAAAACTTTTGTCCAAGATAGGAAATACTCCCCCTCAAAGAAAACTATTGAAACATTGTCAGGGGCGGAAATGGGCGCGAAATAAGAAAATTTAATTGTTTGGGGCACGGAGGGAAGATAAAGGTCGCTTTGGTTTGAATTTGCCGTCACGAAAATATCTAGAGCCGCGTCGTATTTTAAGAAGTTACTTAAATCAATCGAAGTTTTGTCTGTTGTGCATATAGGAATAAGGTTGATTAGAACTTGATAATATTCTGCGTTTTCCACACTATCCCACGCTAGCATATTGTTTATAGTAGCATCAAGATTTGGCGGTGCGTTAAGTGTTTTTGTTATGGTGAATTCAAAAGTTGAAAAGGCGGATATCATCTCAATTCCGTCCGTGGCGCAAACTTGCAAAGTATAGTGATTAGCAGTTTTAATAAAACTTGTAATTTCAAAACTGCAATTCATTGACGAATTAAATAGATTTTCTTCTATAACTGAGCCGTTCAAAATAAGTCGGGAATATGAATTGCCGTATGAGTAAGTCCAATTCACAAAACATTGTTCATTTGCATAGACAATTTTTAGATTGGATGGCGAAGCATCGGCATAAGCCACAGGAAAAGAACAAACCGCAAGCTCAAAAATAATTGCAACAGTTAAAAAAAATATGCCGAATATAAAAGATTTTGGCTGTCTTTTTATCATTTGTATGTCCCTTATCGCAAAAAGGCTATATGAAAAATTTACACCACGCATCCCTTGAAGTCAAGAGAAATTTGCCCGCATTGGTTTTGGGTATTTTTTACAAAGTTTTAATTGCATTAAGGACAATATGATGATATAATAAGTAAGTATTATATATATGATAAACAATATATTATCGTATAATATATGTATAGAGGAGAAAAAATGAACGAGATTAAGCACAGCTATAATGAAACCGACATACAGGTGCTTGAAGGACTGGACCCTGTTCGCAAGCGTCCCGGAATGTATATAGGTTCGACCGAAAGCAGAGGACTGCATCATCTTGTTACCGAAGTGGTTGACAACAGTATTGACGAAGCGCTAGCAGGATATTGCGACTTAATAACCGTGGAAATTTTGAAAAACGGTTCGGTTCGCGTAACGGACAACGGCAGAGGAATTCCAACAGGCATTATAAAGAAAGAGGGGAAATCTGCAGTTGAGGTTGTTTTGACTAAATTGCACGCAGGTGGCAAATTTGGCAATGGCGGTTATAAAATTTCGGGCGGACTACATGGCGTGGGCGTTTCTTGCGTGAACGCATTGTCTGAAACCTTGGAAGTGGAAATAAAGCAAAACGGCAAGATATATTTTCAACGCTATCATCGCGGTATACCCGAAAAGGACTTAGAGGTTATCGGCGAAACACAAAAAACAGGCACACAAATTACATTTTCACCTGACCCCACAATTTTTGAAACTCTAATTTTTGATTACGACATAGTAAAAGCAAGACTGCGTGAGCTTGCCTATCTAAACAAAGGCTTAACGATTGAGGTTAAGGATTTAAGGGGAGAAACTGAGCGTTACGACAAACTGCACTATGAAGGCGGTATCGTTTCTTTCGTGGAAAGTTTGAACAAGAACAAGGAAACGATATTCCCCGAAGTCATTTATTTTGACGCGGTGTATGTTGACGGCGAAATCGAAGTTGCTATGCAATACAACGACAGCTATAACGAAATTATTTTGTCTTTTGCTAACAATATCAACACCGAAGAGGGTGGAACACACCTCGACGGATTTAAGACTTCCATAACAAAAGTTATAAACGATTATGCAAGAACTTCCAACATACTAAGAGAACAGGATAAATTATCTGGCGAGGATGTGCGAGAAGGATTGACCGCAGTTATTTCCGTCAAACTTGCCGAACCGCAATTTGAAGGACAAACTAAAACTAAGCTTGGCAACAGCAGTATGCGTACGGCTGTTTCAAAGAGCGTACAAGAGGGCTTGGGCACATATCTTGAAGAACACCCGAAAGAAGCCAGAGACTTGATTCTAAAGACGATAACGGCGCGCAATGCAAGAGAGGCCGCGCGCAACGCAAGAGAACTTGCACGCAGAAAGAGTCCTCTTGAAAGCACCACGCTACCTGGAAAACTTGCCGACTGCACGGACAAAGACTCGAGCGTATGCGAAATTTATATGGTAGAGGGCGACAGCGCAGGCGGCACGGCAAAAACCGGGCGCGACCGCAGATTTCAAGCAATATTGCCACTCCGCGGAAAAATTCTAAATGTGGAAAAAGCAAGGCTTCACAGAATACTGGAAAATGAAGAAATAAAATCAATGATAACGGCGTTTGGATGTGGAATTCACACGGAATTTGACGAGAGCAAACTTCGCTACAACCGCATTATTTGTATGACAGATGCTGATGTGGACGGCTCACATATCCGAATTTTGCTGTTGACATTCTTTTTCCGCTTTATGAAACCGTTGATTGAAAAAGGGCATGTGTATATTGCTCAACCTCCGCTTTACAAAATCACAAAGAATCGCGTAGACAATTATTTTTACTCAGATGAAGAGTTGAACCAATTCTTGGAAAGTAACGGTAGAAAGAACAACGAAATCCAACGCTACAAAGGTCTAGGTGAAATGAATGCAGATCAGCTTTGGGAAACGACGATGAACCCGCAAACACGCACCCTGCTTAAAGTGACAATGAAAGATGCGATAACGGCAGACGAGCTGTTCACTCTTTTAATGGGTGATGAGCCGGAACTGCGCCGTGAGTTTATTGAGCAAAATGCAAAGCTTGTTGAAGACCTAGATGTGTAGGAGGAAATAATATGTCAAAGCACCCTGAAAAAGAAAGAGATTATGTACAACATATAGACGATTCCAAAATAGTTGGAGTAGAGGTTGAAGACGAGCTTAAAAAATCCTTTATCGCTTACGCTATGGCAGTCAATGTATCGCGCGCCATTCCCGATGTTAGGGACGGATTAAAGCCTGTTCACCGCAGAATACTTTATTCGATGAACGAATTAGGTTTGACCTCAGACCACGCATTTCGTAAATGCGCGCTGATTGTCGGCGATGTGTTAGGCAAATATCATCCGCACGGCGACAGTTCCGTTTATGATGCCCTAGTGCGTTTAGCGCAAGATTTTAGTATCCGCTGTCCGTTGGTTGACGGACACGGGAACTTTGGCTCTGTGGACGGCGACCCCGCCGCAGCATATCGTTATACTGAAGCAAGATTAAGCAAAATAGCTTCGGAGATGATAAAAGATTTAGAAAAAAACACCGTGGATATGTATCCTAACTTTGATGATACTAGAATGCAACCTACGGTTATGCCTGCAAGATACCCCAACCTTTTGGTAAACGGCGCAGACGGTATCGCTGTCGGTATGGCGACTTCAATTCCCCCGCACAATTTGGGCGAAGTTATTGACGCGACTATCGCACTTATGAATAATCCTGAACTTACCGTTGACGACCTATGCGATTATATACCTGCACCGGACTATCCCACAGGCGCGCTAGTACTTGGACGCGCGGGCATCCGTCAAGCATACCGCACGGGCAGAGGCAGAGCAATTATCCGCGCAAAGACAGAAATTGAAGAACTTCCAAAC
Source organism: Clostridia bacterium (assembly GCA_035270865.1). GTDB lineage: Bacteria > Bacillota > Clostridia > Christensenellales > CAG-917 > STD2-102. The sequence goes on from DATESK010000149.1 coordinate 5,925, forward strand.
GGCAAGTCGAAAATTATCGTTACCGAAATTCCTTATCAAGTCAACAAGGCGAAACTTATTGAAACCATAGCCGACCAAGTTAAGGACAAAAGGATTGAGGGCATTTCTGATATTAGTGAAGAATCCGACCGCACGGGAATGCGTATCGTTATTGAATGCAAAAGAGACGCTAACCCGCAGGTTGTGCTTAACACGCTTTTCAAACAAACCAGTTTGCAAATATCAAACAGTATGATTTTGCTTGCGCTTGAAGACGGAGTTCCAAAGATTCTGAACTTAAAGCAAATTCTTGAAGATTACATCAAGCACCAAATTGAAGTCATAAGCCGCCGCACAAAGTTTGATTTGGAAAAGGCGGAGGAGAGAGAACACATACTTCACGGACTGGCTATTGCTCTTGCCAATATTGATGAAGTCATTGAAACAATTAAAAAATCTTCCGATCGTCAAGACGCAATGAATAAACTTGTGGAAAGATTTTTACTTTCCGAAAAGCAGGCGAATGCGGTTTTGATTATGCAACTTCAGCGCTTGTCGAGTATGGAAGTTGACAAAATCAACGATGAACTTTTGCAAAAGCAAGCTGAAATCGCAGAATACAGAAGAGTTTTGGGGAATGAAGAGGCAATCAAGGAATATATAATTACGGACTTGACAGATATTAAGACGAAGTACGGAACGCCAAGACGAAGCGAAATCAGTTATGATTACACAGAAATTGACATTGAAGACCTTATTGACCGCGAAGATATTGTTATCACGATGACTCACTTTGGTTATATCAAGCGTATACCCGTAAGCGAGTACAAATCACAGCGCAGAGGCGGCATGGGAGTAACGGCGCATAAGGCGAAGGAAGAAGATTTCGTGGAGAATATGTTCGTTTCTAACACGCACGAAGAATTATTATTCTTTACAAACTTTGGCAAGGTGTTCTCTTTGAAAGGTTATGAAATTCCTGAGGCGCAGCGCACGGCACGAGGCAGGGCAATTATCAATCTGTTGCAGTTAATTCCTGAAGAAAAAGTTACTGCCGTACTTCCGATAAAGGAAAACCCTGAAGGGTTCTTGATGCTTGCCACTAAGAATGGACTTATTAAGAAAACTCCGCTTTCGGAATTTGCAAGCATAAAGAGAAACGGCAAAAAGGCAATCACCTTTGTGGATGATGACGAACTTGTATCCGCCATTATCACAAGCGGACATGACGAACTTATAATGGCGGCGACAAACGGTCTTTCAATCCGCTTTAACGAAGAGCAGGTGCGCGCTACAAGCCGCAGCGCTCAAGGCGTCAAGAGTATGAAACTTGCAAAAGACGAAAGAGTCGTGGATATGGCGGTACTAAGTGACGGCGCGGAAATATTGACAATATCTCAAAAAGGTTACGGCAAGCGTTCGTCATTTGAAGATTATCCGTTGCAAGGTAGAGCAGGAAAGGGCGTAAAAGCAGGCGTGTTCAACGAGAAGACGGGAGATTTAATCAATCTTAAAGTCATTGCCCCTGATACTGATGTTATGATAATCACCGACAACGGAATTATTATCCGCATACAAACTGACGAAATTTCAAAAATCGGCAGAGCGACACAAGGCGTAAGAATTATGAAAATAAAAGAGGAAGCCAATATTGTGTCAATCGCTCTTACACCGCATGAAGACGAGGAAGAAGTACAACTTGATGAAAACGGAAATCCGATAATTATTGCAAGCGAAAACGAACAGTCGGATAATATGTCAACAGAGGCGGAACAAAACACAATAAAGAAAACCGCAAAGAGCATTAAAACGGAAGAGTTGCCCTTGGATATGGAAGATACAAAAGAGAACAACAATGATGAGGATGATGTTTAATCCAAAAAGCTAGAAAAACCAAATAAAAAATCTTAAAAGAAGAAAGCATCGCAGCGGCGATGCTTTTTTTTGCACAAAACCGCAGTATGATGAATAAACTATTGCGAGGTGAGCTATGGATTATCTTTTGCCGAGTGATGAAATAATGAAACGAATGGCAAGCGAATACGCTAAAATCAGGCGCATAGGCGTTCCGCAGAAAACGATAGCTTTTTCTATGGAAGAAGAGAGCGATGTAGTTCCCGTGCCAATACGAATTGTTGAGCCTATCCAAAAGGCAATTGTAAAGCCTGTTCCAAAGCCAATAGTGGTTGAGCCCGCTCCTGTCGCACCTATTCCAAAGCCAATAGTGGTTGAGCCCGCTCCTATCGCACCTGTTCCACATCCTATCGTTGTTGAGCCGATCCCAAATCCTATTGCGGTAAAGCCTTTGCCGGAAGAAGTAATAATACCAAAATCACCGCAACTGCCACAAATGCAAGTCAATTATGAAAATGCGCTGCAATGTAAAAAGAATGTTGCGCTGTTCTTAGCGTTTCTTAGCCTTATGAAAAATTGCAGTCAAGAATGTGATGATGATTGTTAGGGCGGACTTTCAAACACGAACAGTATTGAGCTATCAAACCAATTATCAAGTAATCGTTTTGACTAGTTCAATGCTACCGCGTTTTCACCCGTAATAGTATTTTTTTAATGTCGCTACAAAATCTAAATCTTAGCCGCGCTTCAAAGTAATATCTACTTCGGGAGTGAACTCTAAATTTTGCAAAAAGTTTTCGGGCTTTTCCCAAAAGCGTCCAAACTTGCGGTACATACCGTCCTCAATTTGAAAGAAGTCGGCGTTATGAGATTGAGAAATAAAGAACGCGTTTGACATCAGTAATTTTATTGTTTCCTCTGCGAGCATAATAATTTCATCTCTATCTTTTTGCTGGAGAAGATATAGAGAACGAACTTCTTCGTTTTGTTTATACTCTCTTAGAACCAGTTTCATTTTTAGTTTTGCTTTAACTGCATTTTTTGAATAGGTCATTTTCCCTTTTTCCGAAATAATTTCAAAGTGCACCACATATCCATTTAATAAAGGCAGTTCAAAAGCTCCGCCCCTTTGTGCGTGCTTGAAAGCGTTGACGATAGCCGAACTTTCCTCTTCCAAGATAAAAGGTTCGGGGACGCTATCTCCAAAAACAAGATTTCTTCTCATTTTGAACTCAAAAGTTTTCGCAGAAGATGGTGTTTCTCCGCCCGAAGAAGAAATAATGTCGTCCGCCAACTCGCTTTTTTCAACTAATGCTATAGTAGATGTTGTGGATTTTGTGTAGTTATCCACGAATAGACTTTTAATGCTAAGTCTTGTGAGATTTTGAAACGAATCGGATTGTCGGAGAGTGCTTTGAAGATAGGTAGAACTGGAGTTTGATGCGGGAACTGACGCTTTAAGAATTTCTTCGGGGTCATCTTCTGTTGCCACGAGAATAGATTGTAGCGTTAAAAACCAAGCATCCACCAAAGTTTGAAGTTCCTCATTTATACCATATCCTAGCGCGTCTTTTGATGCGACAATCACATGACAGTGTGAGAGAACAATTGTTAGCCCAAGTTTTTCGCTAATAGCAGATAATGCTCCGCTAAAAGTTGAGGAATTTGCGCTATAGACTTCATAGATGGATTTTGAAGCTGCTCCGGCAACGTCACCTTGCGCAATAAAGGTTTGAACAGAGATTTCAAAGCTGTCCGGCGTTACATCAACGCCTAATCCTACAACAATTGCGCTATCGGAAATAGAGCCAACCAAATTTACACGCCCCACAAAAATTATAGCGACTGAAACTATAACAATAATAAACCATTTGGAGCGCAGAAGATTTTTCATGAATTTTCTCCTTTTTGCGGAGTGTCTAAGAGAACAAATTGCTTTAGGTCGGGAGATATGGGAGTCATTGCTGTCGAATTTTGTTGATTGGCAGGTTGTTGCGATGCAGTATTATTTTGTTCCGCTTGATTTTTCGCTCCAATATTTTGTGCTTGTTGCTGTTCTAAGGCGGGAGAAGGCTGCTCGGTATTTTCCTGTTTTGAATTTTGGGGTGAGTTTTTCTTTTTCTTGGCGTAAAGTGCAAGAAACAAAAGAGCAAGAGGTAACACAGTAAAGCTAGCCCAACATATTGCACCCACATACGGTGTTCTAAGAAACGAAAGACCTTGTTCCAGCGTTTTGAAACTCAACATAAAAATAACCATTGCGACAGAGTATATTCCCGCGAAAATGCTTCGTTTCTTTGATAGTAGTTCGCCGATGTCAAAAATTGCCCAAAGCAAACAAGCCATATACAATAATGCCATGAAAATCCAAGCAACAAGTCCCGCCCATTGCAGTTCTCCAAGAGTTACGGAAAAGCTATTAAAAATCGGAATATAAACGAATATATTTTCAACTATAAAAATCGCGCTACCGAAGGTTGCAACGGCAAGAATAACATAGATCATAACAAGAATGTAATTTAGCGGAACCGCAACTGCAAGATAGGGGAATTTTCGTTTCTTCAATTTCAACAGCATAAAAGGCAACAAATCACCCACCCACACACCTAGGTTTAGCATACCGCTTGATAATTCGCTAAAATCGGCTCTCACAATAGGAAGCAGTCGAGTTATGTCCATTTCCGCATCGTAAAAAACTAAGCCGAAAATAATAAGTAGAAATATAAACCAAAACAGCACTTCGGTAGTTCTTGCAATGGTAACAATACCTTTATAAGCTAAAAAGAACAAAGGCAACATAAGGGAACAAATGATTATATAGGACGGTATAGCGCGGAACATTGTGCTGACAATGTAGATAGAAACAGAGGCATAAACTAAAAAAAACTTAAAAGTAAGCGGAATTAGCAACAATCCCAAAAGAAATTTTAAGGGTTTAATGCAGTTGTCTTTAGAAAGCTGAAGACCGTCCATAGAAATGTAAAAATAGATTACTAAAAATATCAAAATTTCAACAATGCAAAATAACAACTCGACAAGAAACACCATGTCAGAGGCATATTCTACAATGAAGCGCGGGAGTCTAGAAACCTTACAAAGAAGGCCAACACTCATTATAAGTATTGCAAGCTGACGGTTATATATTTCATTTTTTTTCAAAATGTCGTTTTTCATAGTTATACTCTCATTTGCCGGACTGGCGCGTTCTGTTATTTGTAGGAATTGAAAATGGGCGTTTTTTCATTCTCTTTAGATTTGATTTGATAATCGTATCTTTAATATCGGGTACAAGCAGAGGCGCAATAGGTGCAAGGAAGGGCGTGCCGTAATTGTTTAAGCTCGCCATATAACCAATCAGCACTACAATACCAATCAATATTCCGTAAAGTCCCAGCACTGCGCTTATTAACAAAAAAAGGATTCTTAATAAACTTATTTGCGCTTCTTGGTCGGGAATACAGAATTTGCCGATAACTGCAAGCGCGGTTATTAGTACTGTAGGAGAACTGATAAGTCCAGCATTAACTGCGGTTTCGCCAAGCACAATGGCGCCGACTATTGAAAGAGATACGCCCATAATGCGCGGCATTCGTATACTTGCTTGATTCATAACCTCAAAGATAATCACAACCAAAAGCATTTCGATAGCGGGAGTAAAGGGTATGCCTTTTACGGCATTCAAAATAGAAATTACAAATTTAAGAGGCAATAACTTATATTGATACGATTCAAGAGCAACATAAGTCCCCGGAAGAAGTATCGAAAGAAATGCGCCTACCATTCTAAGAAAGCGAACCATAGACGCACGCCAAGAATTGCTGTAATAGTCGCTTCCGTCCTGCAAATCTTCAAATATAACATAAGGCAGAGTCAGGACAACGGGCGAGCCGTCAACAATGATACAAAGCCTGCCCTCAAGCATTTTTGCAGCCACAACATCGGGTTTTTCAGATATGGCGACATCAGAGAAAAAGGAAAAAGCCTCTGCTTCCAAAAATTGTGCAACATACGAGGAATCAATAATGCCGTCAATATCTATTTTTGAAATTCGTTCTTTAACTTTATTTACGATATTATCGTCAGCTATACCATGCAGGTGGCAAACAGATATACCGGTGTTTGAAAATCTCCCGACTTTTATCGTTTCAACAACCAAATTCGGTGTACGGAGCTTGCGCCGAAGCATGGAAGTATTGACTTTCATATCTTCAATAAAGCCCTCGCGCGGGCCACGGTTTATATTTTCTGTCGGGGGCTCTGCAATCGAACGGTGCGAATATTCACGGAGAGAAAGAACGAATAACTCTTCGGATTTATCAATAATGAGGGCAACATCACCCTGCGCTACTCTAGTGCTTAATCCCGCGCTTGTAGTTTCAATTCCAATGTTATCCGAATAGGATATTGTTTGTTGAAGCGCATCGGCATAAGGTGGAGCAAACTCTTTTGCGGATAATAACGGGCAAAGCAAGTCGCGGTTAAGAATGTTTTTATCCGTTAAGCCGTCTATAAGAACAAATGCCATAGAAATTCCGGCTACGCTAAACTTTCGCACTACGAAGTCGGAACTGCCCAAAAAAATTTCATTTAATTCTTTTAATGTTTGTTCGATATCAATCATATTGCCCTCGGTGGATTTTTGCCAAATGAGTTAACGAATATACATTGGCATAACTTTTTATCGCCACATTTTGTTGACTATTTTGCGTGAAAGACTATAATTTCAAGAAGGAGCAAAAGAAAAAATGAAAATCATTGATACACATTCACACATCTATCCTCAAAAAATTGCCCTAAAGGCGAAAGATAATATAGGCAAGTTTTATTCAATTAGAATGACTGGAGTTGGTGCGACAGCGGAAGACCTTATCGCAAGCGGCGAAAAAATAGGCGTGGAAAAATTTGTTGTGCATTCCACAGCCACCAAAAAAGAACAAGTTAAAAGTATCAATAATTTTATCATTGACGAGACGCAAAAACATTCTGAATTTATCGGTTTTGCAACTCTGCATCCTGATATGACGGAAGCCGAAGTACAAATGGAAACAGAGAGAATTTTAAGCGCGGGACTTAGAGGTCTAAAACTGCATCCCGATTTCCAAAAATTTTGTGTTGATGATGAAAAGGCATTTAAAATTTATGAAGCATGCGAAGGAAGACTTCCGATTTTGTTTCACGCAGGGGATTCCAGATACGAGTACTCCTCACCCGAAAAGATTGTGGGTATAGCTAAAGTCTTTCCTAAACTAACAATTATCGCAGCGCATTTTGGCGGATATACCAGGTGGGACGAAACCTTAATTTACAAAGAAGTAGACAATGTTTACTTTGACACTTCGTCTACGCTTTTCAAATTACCTGCCGATAGAGCAAAAAAAATTATTATGGAGTTAGGCTGTGAGAGATTTATGTTCGGAGTAGATTTTCCGATGTGGAGACACGATGACGAACTAAAAAGATTTTTGGCGGTGGGGCTAAATGACGAAATCAACGAAGCCGTGCTTTCCAAAAACGCTATGCGCATATTAAATATCAGCGAAAATTAAGCAAATCAATTACAGAACTTTTAAGTTTCATTTAATTATATAAACAGTTGATTGCTAGCTCACATAGTATATAACAGAGCGATATGCTCTAGGAGGATACTATTTTGGGCTTTAATCAATGTTGTTGTGAAGAGAAGAAGGAAGAAAGAAAGGAAAGCTGCTGTTGCTGTGTTATCAAATGCTGTCGTCCACAACCTCGTCCGACTCCGCCCCCAACATGCTGCTGCTGCTGTTGCTGCGAGAAGAAGGAAAGAAAAGATGAATGTGACGGAAGAGACTAACGACTAATTGCAAACACCGTACAAAGAGCTAAAAGAATGAAATACCTTGGTAAACGCTGTAATATCAGCAACTTGGGCATTTGCCCAAGTACATATTGAAAACAAACTAAATTAAAAGACAGCAACATCGCAATTAAAAAATATTTTCGAAATTCATATAAAACCCTAATTAAAAACAAAATCCTAACCAAAATAAAATTATAGTTAAAAAATATAGTCGAAATTAAGTAATAAAATATAAGATTACTTTTGTTTTTGCTTTGGATTTCAAAAGTTTTAGTGTAAACTGAGGTTTAATATATATTTTACTACAAATAATGATATGGATTAACTTATATAAATAAAATAGTACAATTTGGTACACAAAGGACAATTTGAAAACATTCTCAGAACTTAATATCAAGCAGGAAATTAAAGACGCCATAATCGAAATGGGCTTTAGTGAGCCCACCCCGATTCAAGGGGAAATCATACCTATAATACTAGAGGGCAAAGATTGTTTGGCGCAGGCGCCGACAGGAACGGGAAAGACTTGCGCGTTTGGAGTCCCTATCGTAAATATGGTAGACACTAAAAATCCGTCTGTGCAAGCGGTAGTGCTTTGCCCTACGCGCGAACTTGCAATGCAGACAGAAAACGAACTAAAAAAACTGGCAAAATTTATGGTAGGAGTACGCATTCTAGCAGTTTACGGCGGTCAACCAATAGAACGGCAATTAGCGGGAATCCGCAAAAAACCGCAAATTATTGTCGGCACTCCGGGACGAATTATTGACCACTTACGCCGCCGCACGCTAAGACTTCAAGACGCAAAAATGGCGGTGCTAGACGAGGCGGATGAAATGCTGAATATGGGCTTTCGCGATGACATTGATTCTATACTTTCGCAAATGCCTGACGAGCGTCAAAGTATGCTGTTTTCCGCAACAATGCCCAAAGAAATCCTTGAAATTTCAATGGAATACCAACATAATCCCATTTCCATAAAAACCACAATTTCTGGCGAGGATATGCCCCCCATAACTCAATATTATGTCAAACTTAAAGAAACAACAAAGTATGACGCGCTTTTGCAGATAATAAAGGACAAGGACTACAAACTTGTGCTTGTATTCACCAATACCAAACACAAGGCGGGAGAACTTGACGAGCAACTTCAAGCAGACAACTATTTGTCCGCCGCTTTGCACGGAGATTTGCGCCAGAAAGTCCGTGATACCGTTATGCGGAGTTACCGCGACAGAAAGTTGAATATTTTAGTCGCAACCGATGTTGCCGCACGCGGAATTGATGTCGAAAATATCGAAGCAATATTTAACTACGATGTGCCACTTGACGAAGAATACTATATTCACCGTATTGGCAGAACGGCAAGAGCTAACAAAACAGGGGTGGCGTATTCCTTTGTTACCGCCCGTGATATTCACAAACTGAATTTCTATGAAAAACTGACAGGTTCGCCAATTAACGAATTAAGACTTGCAGGAATAAGCGAGGATAAATTGAACAAATCAAGACGAAAAGAAGACACAGGTAAAAAGTTTTTCTTAAATGTGGGTGCAAAAGACGAATTGAACGAAAGCAAGATTGCAAATTTTGTTATTTCAAAAACTCAAATTGTTGAAGATGACATCGAAGCTATCAAGATTTTGGACATCTTTTCCTTTGTTACGGTAAGAAAAGAAGTAGCAGACGAAATGCTAACATTAAACGGCGAACGCTTTGCAAACCGCAGACTTGCAGTAGAAACCGCCGAAGAATTGCCTAGAGGCGGAAGTGAAAGAGGCTCAAGAGGCGGAAGCGAAAGAGGCTCAAGAGGCGGAAGCGAAAGAAGTTCTTCGAGGGGCGGAAGCTCACGGGGTGGAAGTGAAAGAAGTTCACGGGGCGGAAGTGAAAGAGGCTCAAGAGGCGGAAGTTATTCTAAAGATGATAAGCCGAGAAGCGGAAGTTCGCGAGGTTATTATTCTAAGGATGAAAAGCCCAGAAGCGAAAGAACAAGCGATAATGAGAGCATGTCTGTAAATTATGTAATTAACGAATACGGCACAAAAGTTGCCACAAAAGAATACGGCGACAGACCAATCAAAAAAGACAGCAACGGAAATTACAAGCCGAGAACAGAGGGCGAATATAAACCGAGAAGCGAAGGTGGTTACAAGCCTAGAACAGAAGGCGGTTACAAGCCGAGAAGTGAAGGTGGATATAAACCCAAAACAGAAGGTGGCTACAAACCCAGAACCGAAGGCGGATATAAGCCTAAAACTGAAGGCGGTTACAAACCTAGAACAGAGGGCGAGTACAAACCTAGAACAGAGGGCGAGTACAAACCCAGAACCGAAGGCGGTTACAAACCCAAAACCGAAGGCGGTTACAAACCCAAAACCGAGGGCGGTTACAAACCTAGAACAGAGGGCGAGTACAAGCCGAGAAGTGAAGGTGGATATAAACCCAAAACAGAAGGCGGAAAATCTACAACAGGTGGCGCGGGCGCAGATTATCGCAAATTTAGAACTGGTGGCACGGCAAAGAAAAAATCCCCGACCGTTACTTTTGGAGATAATAAACCAACAAGAAAGAATAGTAAGCCAAAATATTAAAAACAAAATAATAAAAAAAATGACTTGCATATCGCAAGTCATTTTTTTATCAACATAAAAGACACTGTAAATATTAAAATATAAATAAAAAAATTGCAAACTACTTTAGCAAAGTAGTTGACTAAAGCGATTTTATACTATAAAATAAAAATATAAAAGTGGAAAGTTAAAAGGAGCGCGAATGGAATCGGCATTAAAAAGATTAAAAAAGGACGAAAGAGTGTCGCTTGGACTTCGCGAAGCGTACGAAAAATTTGGCTATAAAAAGTACAAGATGAGCAAGTTTGAGGAATACAGCTTGTATCTTGACAACAAAAATTTCTTAAAATGTCAGCAAGTTATCACCTTCAATTCGCTTGACGGCAGACTTATGGCATTAAAACCCGATATAACGCTTTCAATTGCTAAAAACACGAACACCGCAAAGGGGCAGGTGGAAAAGCTGTATTATATTGAAAATGTTTACCGTCTAGCTAAGCACACAAAAGAGTACAAAGAAACGGGGCAGTTAGGGCTGGAGGCAATGGGCGACATTGATTCCTACACCACACTTGAAGTTGCCTATCTTGCGCTCAAAAGTTTGGAAGCGATTGACGCCTCGTTTGTGTTAGATGTTTCGCATGTTGGGTATATTACGGGTTTGCTTGAGAGATTAACTGTCGATTCGGATGTAAAACAAAAGCTTCTTGATTGCATTGTAACAAAAAATTTGCACGACTTAAAGAGAGAGGGAACAAAAGCGGGCGTTGATAAAGCAAAGCTAGAGAGTTTAGAGCGTATTGTTACGCTAAACGGAGATTTTGCAACCTCACTTTCTGTTGCAAGAGAGATTGCGGAAAATAAAGCGATGTTTGATGCGGTTGCCGAACTTGAAAGTTTTTATCAATCTGTAAAAAACACGCAGTACGAGGAAAAGCTAAGGTTGGATTTTTCCATAATCAACGACACTTCTTACTACAACGGCATAATTTTTCAGGGCTATGTTGAAAGAATTCCCACGGCGGTGCTAAGCGGCGGCCGCTATGATTTGCTTATGAACCGTTTTGGAAAAGATGCAGGAGCGATAGGCTTTGCCCTAAATCTTGACGAACTTAGCAGATACTATCCAAATGAAATAGATGCAGATGTTGATATAGTATTACTATATAATGATGGCGTAAACGCAACCGAATTGTTTTTAGCGGTGCAAAAACTAAACGATGAAGGTTTTAGAGTGCGCGTTGAAAAAACGCTACCCGATAATGTTAAGTACAAAAGAATAATGAAGTTTGAAAACGGACTTGCGGTGGAGGTGAAAGATGTTTAATATTGCACTTCCAAAGGGCAGGCTTGCCGACAAGACTTGCGGATTATTGAAACAAGTTGGAATAGACACCGACAAAGTAACGGCGGACACTCGCCAGTTAGTTATTAAGGATGAAAAAACGGGCATTCAATATTTTATGGTAAAGCCTAGCGATGTGTCAATCTATGTTGAATATGGAGTGGCGGATATCGGGGTGGTTGGCAAAGATATTTTGCTTGAAAACAATCCCGATGTTTATGAACTTTTAGATTTAGGTTTGGGCAAATGTAAAGTCGTGGTTGCAGGCAGAGAAAATTTTTACGAGGACAAGGAAAGACCGCTCCGCGTAGCCACTAAATTTGTTAATATTGCAAAAGACTACTATGCGTCCATAAACCGTGAAATTGAAATCATAAAACTCAACGGTTCAATCGAGCTTGCGCCCATTCTCAATATGTCGGATGTTATTGTCGACCTTGTGGAAACGGGAACGACACTCAGAGAAAACAAACTTAAGGTTATAACGGAAATAATACCGATTAGCGCAAGGCTTATTGCAAACAAGTCGAAGTTTAAGTTTAAGGAAAAAGAAATTCGTGCGCTAATCTCTCAGCTTGCAGAGGTAATAAAATGAAAATTATAGATGCTAGTTTAATACCAATTGAGGAAATAATTCGCCGAGAGGACTGCAACACGGCGGCAGTTGAAAAGACTGTTTTAGACATAATAAATTGCGTACGAGAAAACGGCGACAAGGCGCTTAGGGAATACACCAAAAAATTTGACGGCGCAAACTTAGATAGCCTTGAGGTTGAAAAATCGGAAATAGATGAGGCGTACGAACGCACAAATGATGAAATAAAAGAAATATTAAACTGCTCAAAAGAAAACATAGCGAAATTCCACAAAATGCAAATGCGCGAGAATTTTGAGTTGTCGAGCTCAGACGGGGCAATTTTAGGTCAGCGGTTTATTCCTGTTGAGAAAGCGGGCGTATATGTACCAGGGGGAACGGCGAGCTATCCGTCTACAGTATTGATGAATATAGTTCCAGCAGTTATTGCGGGCGTAAAAGAAATTATTATGGTAACGCCATGCGGGAAAGACGGAAAGATCGCCGATACAATTTTGTGCGCCGCAAAGATTGCGAGAGTGTCAAGAGTGTTCAAAGTAGGCGGAGCTCAAGCTATTGCTGCTCTTGCGTACGGCACGGAGAGTATTCCAAAGGTTGACAAAATAACGGGACCCGGCAACATTTATGTAGCCACAGCAAAAAAACTTGTTTTCGGCAGAGTGGGAATTGATATAATCGCAGGGCCGAGCGAAATCCTTATCGTTGCAGACGACAGCGCAAACGCAAAATTTGTGGCGGCGGATTTACTTTCGCAGGCGGAACACGACAAAAACGCTTCCGCAATTTTGGTGACCACAAGCCGTGACCTTGCAAACCGCGTAAGCGATGAAGTGGAAAAACAATTATCCTCAATCCCTAGAGCCGACATCGCGAGAGTGTCCATAGAGAATAACGGCAAAATAATTATTGCGGAAAATATAGATGTTGCACTTGATATAGCAAACAAAATTGCGCCCGAGCATTTGGAACTTTGCATAAATAATCCGCGTGAAGAATTGGGAAAAGTCAAAAATGCAGGTTCGGTGTTTTTAGGAAATTTCACGCCCGAAGCTGTTGGAGATTATTTTGCAGGCGCGAACCATACTCTTCCAACTTCAGGCACGGCAAGATTTTCTTCAGCATTATCCGTTGATGATTTTATGAAGAAAACGCAATATATTTGCTACTCAAAATCCGCCCTTTACGAAGCATCGGACAAAATTATAAAATTTGCAGAAATCGAGGGCTTAGTCGCCCACGGGAATTCAATAGCAGTTCGCTTTGAAGATGATAAAAACAATTAGTGAGAATAAAGTTTTATGACTTATCCAAAATGATAAAAGCAAGTAGTTAAAAGAAAGAATTTTTAAGACCTAATCTGCAAAATGAGCAAATTAAGTATATTGAAAATATAAAAACAAAGCCTCACATAGAGAGAAAATGAGTAAGTTTTTAAGCCAAAAATTTGAGAACCTTGCGCCGTATGTTCCTGGCGAACAACCGCAGGATATGCAGTATATTAAGCTCAACACAAACGAATGTCCTTTTCCGCCATCACCATATGTTGCGGATGCGGTAGCTAGTTTTGAAGCAAACAAACTGCGTCTGTATCCTGATCCCGAAAACACGGCACTTTGCAAATCTCTTGCCAAATATTACAGAGTAGAAAGCGAGAATGTTTTTGTGGGCAACGGTTCGGACGAGGTTTTAGCGTTCATTTTTATGGGATTTTTTGACAAGGAAAAAGAGGTATGCTATCCCGATGTTAGCTATGGATTTTATCCTGTATTTTGCGACCTTTACGGACTGAAGAAAAACGAAATTGCGTTAAATGAAAATTTTTCAATAAATGTTAACGCTTTTATTGCCTCGGATAAGGCAATAGTTATAGCCAACCCGAATGCGCCGACAGGAATTGCGCTAAGTGCTTTTGATATTGAAAAAATTGTGAAGTCAAATCCTAATAGATTAGTGGTAGTTGATGAGGCGTATATTGATTTTGGCGGAGAAAGCGTTGTTAAATTAGTTAAGACCTACCGCAATTTAATTGTCGTGCAAACCCTATCAAAATCCCGCGCGCTTGCAGGTGCAAGACTGGGAATTGCGATTGCTGATGAGGACCTTATCAAAGATATTAAAGCGATGAAATTTTCCTTTAACAGTTATAATGTAAACAGATTGACTGAGAGTGTTTCGATAGCGGCGGTTGAAGACAGCGCCTACTTTGAAAACTGTAGAAAAGAAATTATTAAGAACAGAGAGTGGACAACTGGGGAATTAAAATCCTTAGGCTTTGAAGTTTTGCCATCGTGCGCCAACTTTGTGTTTGCAAAACATAGCACAGTAGGCGGAGAAGCGGTATATAAGGAATTAAAAAAAAGAGGAATTTTGGTGCGCCATTTTAGCAAAGCAAAAATTTCCGATTTTGTGCGCATAACGATAGGCAGCGCAGAGCAAATGCAAAAGCTCATTATGGAAATTAAAGAATTATTGTGCAATGTCAAATAAGGTGAAGTAAGAGTTTAGATATAAGCAGTAAAGTTTTTAAGAAAAGTAAAGTATATTTGAAATAATAACGATAGGAAAATCCAAAGCCGAAACGGAGGAGTTATGAGACAAGGTGTTATAAACAGAAGAACCAAGGAAACCGATATAACGGTTTCGCTTAATCTTGATGGCACGGGAAAAGCGGAAATCGCAACGGGGAGCGGATTTTTTAACCATATGCTAGAACTTTTCGCATCTCACGGAAGATTTGATTTGAAAGTCAAAGCAGTTGGCGACACCGATGTGGATTTTCACCATACAGCTGAAGATATTGGTATAGTTTTGGGCACCGCTTTCAAAAGCAATCTTGGCGACAAAAAAGGAATTAAACGCTACGGAAGTATAATTTTGCCGATGGACGAGGCTCTTATATTGTGCGCTTTAGATTTTTCAGGAAGAAGCTATCTAAGTTATGATGTAAGTTTGAAAGCCACAAAAATGTCTGATGAGGGCGAAGAAATTCCTGCGGTTGTTGGCAGTTTTGACACGGAACTTGTAGAAGAATTTTTGCTTGCGTTTGTGCGAAACGCAGGACTTACTTTGCACATAAAACAACTTGCGGGCGCAAATACTCACCACATTATTGAGGGCGCATTCAAGGCATTTGGAAGAGCGCTTTGCGAAGCGGTTGCGATAGACGCAAAATTTATTGATGAAATTCCGTCCACAAAAGGCAGTTTGTAATGATAGCAATAATTGATTACGGAGTGGGGAATTTGTTTTCACTAAGCAGTTCGCTAAATTGCTTAAATATCGAAAACAAAATAACAAAGGATGCGGGAGAAATCTTGTCTTCTGACCGTGTCATACTTCCTGGTGTGGGAGCGTTTAAGGATGCAATCGACAAGTTGAAAGAGAGCGGACTTGACAAGGTTTTGCATCAGTTTGCCGCCACAAAAAAACCGATTTTGGGAATCTGCCTTGGAATGCAGTTGCTCTTTGAAAGAAGTTTTGAGTACGGAAATCATATCGGTTTAGGGCTAATAAAAGGTGTAGTCGCACCCCTTGAAAAAGACATCAAAAGTGGCCTAAAGGTTCCGCAGATGGGCTGGAACGAAATTGACATAATACGACAAAACAAGCTGTTTAAGTATACAAAGCAACACGACTATCTATACTTTGTGCATTCTTATTATGCAAAAGAGTGCGAAGAAAGCGTGATTGCAACCACCGAATATAGCATCCCGATAACCGCCGCTGTGGCATCTAATAATGTTTTTGGAACGCAATTTCATCCCGAAAAAAGCGGCGATGCGGGCTTGAATATATTAAAAGCGTTTTCGGAAATTTGATAGTTTTTGAAACCTAAAAACAATAATTTGAAAAGGATAAGAATGGAAATATTTCCCGCTATTGATTTAATGAACGGAGTTGCGGTGCGCTTAAGACAAGGAGACTTTGAAACAAAAGAAGTCTTTTCAACTCGCCCCGCCGTTTTGCTTGACGACTTCAAAAAACAAGGAGCGACAAATTTGCATATCGTGGATTTGGACGGCGCGAGGGACGGAAGCATTGAGAACTTTGAAACCATAAAAAGCCTTGCAAGCCGTGGTGATTTTTTTATTGAAGTGGGTGGCGGAATACGGAATATGACAAGGATAGAAAAGTATCTTAAGTGCGGTGTTAACCGTATAATTTTAGGTACGGTAGCCGTTACGGATTTCGGGTTTGTGAAAGAGGCGGTAACGGAATTTGGAAGCGCGGTTGCGGTCGGGGTAGATGCAAAAGAAAATTTTGTGGCGATACACGGCTGGAAAACTGTTACGAGTGAAAACTCATTTGAGTTTTGCAAAAAGTGCAGAGATGCAAAAGTATCCACGGTAATCTACACAGACATTGCAACAGACGGAGCAATGAGCGGAACTAACATTTCGGCATACGAAAAATTGAGCAAACTTGAAGAACTAAATATTATCGCTTCAGGTGGAATATCCTCACTTGACGAAATCAAGATTTTGAAAGAATTGAATATATACGGCGCGATACTTGGAAAAGCAATTTACAAAGGCTTGATAAACTTGTCGGATGCCATAAAAGTTGCAAATCCGTTGGATAAATGCGGAAGTGCAAATTGATGATAAAAAGATTTAGAGGTGAGAAATGATAACTAAGCGTATAATTCCCTGCCTTGATGTTAGGGGCGGTCGAGTGGTTAAAGGCAGAAAATTCACGGATATTAAAGATGTGGAAAGTCCTGTTGATCTTGCGCATTTCTACAACAAAAGCGGAGCGGATGAACTTGTGTTTTATGATATAACTGCATCGTTTGAGGAGCGCGCATTGTTCACAGACATTTTGCGACAGGTGGCAAGCGAGATTTTTATTCCGCTGACAGTAGGGGGGGGAATAAACACCGTTTGGGATTTTGACCGTGTGCTGAAATGTGGCGCGGACAAAGTGAGCGTAAATTCCGGCGCAATTAAAAACCCAAAGCTTATTGAAGAGGGCGCAAAGTTGTACGGAAATCAATGTGTAGTGCTTTCAATGGATGTCAAAAGAGTAGACGGAAAATTTAGGATTTTCGCCAAAGGCGGCAGAGAGAACACGGGTATTGACGCTATTGAATGGGCAAAGCGCGGTCAGGAATTTGGCGCGGGAGAACTTGTTGTGAACAGTATTGACACGGACGGCGTGAAAGAGGGTTTCGACCTTGAAATGCTTGAGGCAATAGGAAACGCCGTAACAATTCCAATTATAGCATCGGGGGGCGCGGGGAACATATCGCACTTTGTGGAACTGTTCAAAACCCAACCCAAAGTGGATGCGGGACTTGCTGCTTCAATTTTCCACTTTAGAGAAGTAACAATAAAGGACTTGAAAGAGGAACTTCAAAATAACAATATAAATGTAAGATTGTAAAACGAAACGGCAGAAAAGTAATACGAAACATTGTATAGAGATTGTGTTATAAAGATACAAATTGCTAACCTTAGTTGAAAAAAGTAGTTTTATTGTAACGGGTAAAATATAAGTAGAATATAGAAATTTAATAAAGAGAGAAGAAAATGTTAAAAATTGAAGATTTGAAATTTGACCAAAACGGACTAATTCCCGCCATCGTTCAAGATTTTCGCACGAAGGAAGTTTTGACGCTGGCATATATGAACCGAGAGAGTTTGGAAATATCCATAAAAGAGCAAAAGACTTGTTTTTATAGCCGCAGCAGAAAGGAACTTTGGCGCAAGGGCGAAACAAGCGGAAACTTCCAACATATCGTTACGATAAAGCCCGATTGCGACCGTGATGCGTTGGTTGTTGAAGTAAAAAAAGACGGACCCGCCTGTCACCTTGGAAATGAAAGCTGTTTTTGCGATTATCTTTTTGTGAGTGATGAAATAAAGGAGTTCTCTCTTCAAAATTTATACGAGATGCTTGAGGGCAGAAAAGCCGAAAAGGTCGAAGGTTCCTACACTAGCTATCTCTTTGAAAAAGGCATAGATAAAATTTTGAAAAAGGTGGGCGAGGAATGCACCGAAGTCATTATTGCGGGAAAGGGCGGAGAAAACTTGGAGCTTACATTTGAGATTGCGGACTTAACTTATCATCTGCTTGTACTAATGATTGAAAAAGGAATACCTCTGTCAGAGATTTTTGACGAACTATCAAAGCGACATATTGTTGATAGCAAAATTAAGCAAGAGAAAATGAAATAAGTTAATTAAAACTGCGTCAAACAAATTTGCAAATAAGCATTTGAACTGATTGACATTTAGAATAAAAACATAATGTTGATTAGAATAGCAGTAAAAAAGACTTGAAGATAAATCCAAAATATTTAAAATAATGCTTGACAACACGAATATGCTATGTTAATTTCAAATAAAGGAAACGGATATTTTTCCTTTGCATAACATATAGTAAAAAAGACTGGGAGCAAAATGTTGAACTTACTGAACTTAGCAAACATCATAATTATTATTAGCGTTATCGTACTAGTACTAGTAGATAGCGTTCATTTGAGTTTGCCAAAAAGGTGGAGTTTGATACAAAGATAGTATCACATTCAAAGATTTTTCGAAGACCTATGGCAAACGCTATAGGTCTTTTTTAATAACATCGGACAAAAGAAAGTTGATGAAGCATGCGGGCATATAGCGAGTTGTAATGCGAGTATGCAGATAAAATAAAGTAACTAGTTAAAGCTAAAACAAGTGGTTTGCAAAAGGAGAGCAAAAATGAAAATGTCAGGAGCTAAGATTATAATAGAAACGCTTATTGAGCAGGGAACAGACACGATTTTTGGATATCCCGGCGGTACGGTATTGAATATTTACGATGAAATTTATAAGGCAAGCGACCGCATTACTCATTATATTACTTGCCACGAACAGGGAGCTACTCACGCGGCGGACGGTTATGCAAGGGCAACCGGTAAAACAGGAGTTGTGATTGCAACTTCAGGCCCCGGGGCAACCAACCTTGTTACAGGAATAGCTTCGGCGTATCTTGATTCAACACCGCTACTTGCGATAACAGGGAATGTGCCAAACGCATTGATTGGAAAGGACAGTTTCCAGGAAGTGGACATTTTGGGAATCACTATGCCGGTAACAAAGCACAACTTTATTGTAAAAAATGTGGAAAAACTTGCCGATACAATCCGAGAAGCACTCAAAATTGCAAACAGTGGAAGACCAGGGCCGGTGCTTATTGATGTTCCAAAGGATGTGCAGTTAGCGGAATGCGAATTTGAAAAGCAGGGAAAGGTTTGCCTTAATAAAAACAATACAAAGTGTTTAGATGATGAAAACCTGAAAAAAGCCTTGAAAATTATTAGCGAAAGCAAAAGACCTTTTATTTACGCAGGCGGCGGAGTGGTGATTTCAAGCGCGAGCGAGGAGCTAACCAAATTTGCTGACTGCATTGATGCACCAATAGGCACAAGTATGATGGGACTTAGCGGAGTTTCCGCGGACAATCCAAAATTTTTGGGAATGACGGGAATGCACGGCAAGTTTGCGGCAAGCAAGGCAATGTCAAAGTGCGATTTGCTTATTGCAATAGGCACGAGATTCAGCGATAGGGCAACAGGGAATAAACGCGAATTTAGTAACGGCAGAAAGGTGTTGCATATCGACATTGACCCCGCTGAAATCGGCAAAAATATTCCCGCGTATGTGTCACTTTTGGGCGATGTGAAGTGCGTACTTAACAGCCTTTTAAGAAAACTTCCCGATAGCGACAGAAAAGAATGGAAAAGTGAGCTTGAAGAAATAAAAAACAGCAAGGATTCCCACCTTGATATGAATCAAGATAAGTTGAATCCGCAAGCGATAATCGAGGGCGTACAAAAATACGCCGATGCGGACACCGTTATTGCAACGGATGTCGGACAGCATCAAATGTGGACGGTGCAATACTATAAATTTATGAAGCCAAGAACTCTTATCACTTCGGGCGGATTGGGAACTATGGGCTTTGGAATGGGGGCAGCGATAGGTGCTGCGATAGGCGCGAAAAAAAGAGCGGTGCTGTTTACTAGTGATGGCAGTTTTCATATGAATATGAATGAAATGGCAACGGCTGTTTCAAATGAATTGCCGCTTATTGTGATTGTTATGAACAATCATGCGCTTGGTATGGTAAGACAATGGCAAACGCTGTTTTTTGAATCAAGATATTCAAATACTACACTAAACCGCAAGACTGATTTTGTCGCTCTTGCCAAAGCGTTTGGAGCAAATGCCAAAAGACTTACCGACCTTTGCGACCTTGACGAAACTTTGAAGTGGGCGTTTGAACAAAAAACGCCAGTACTCATTGATGCGTTTATCGACTCTGATGAAAAAGTGTTGCCGATGATTCCGCCAAACGGCACAATAAACGATATTATTTTAAGATAACAATAAAGATGCCGCAACACTCTAAGCAGTTCAAACAACAAACAAATATCTAAAAATAAAAACAAAACAAAGTGTTATAAAGTGAGGTTGAAATGGAAGAAAACATTATTCTATCAATGTTAGTGAAAAACGAAGTTGGCGTACTAACGCGCGTGTCGGGCTTGTTTGCAAGAAGGGGCTTTAACATAGGCAGTTTGTCCGTAGGGGAAACAGAAGACAGCAAAATTTCAAGAATTACCATTGTAACGCAGGGCGACGAATACATTAAAGACCAAATAATAAAGCAGCTAGAAAAACTGCACGATGTCATTATTGTTGATGCCCTAGATGCCAAAAATATTGTTATGCGTGAACTGGTGCTAATCAAAGTCAATGTTGAATCGGGGAAAAGAAGCGAACTGCTTGAAGCGGCTTCAATTTTCAGAGCAAAGGTGATAGACCTTACCCCCGCATTTTTGACTTTAGAAATCACAGGCGAGAAAACCAAA
>DATESK010000150.1:0-3902 GCA_035270865.1 Clostridia bacterium
TGCTTTCGCCGCGACAGTTATCCCGAGGGTAGCGGAACACACATTCCCGAAAAAGTTGAGTTCACGCGCGATATAAGTTTGGACGCACTCCGCCGTGATTTCAAAGCTAACGCGGTATATTACGATATCGCAAACAAAAAAATCGTGGATATATTAGGTGGAATTGCCGATATAGAAAATAAAGTTCTATCTTGCGCCGACAAGCCGAAAATTGTTTTTTCGGCAGACGGACTGCGGATTTTGCGTCTAGTTAGACAAGCGAGCGAATTTGGTTTTTCTATTGAAGAAGACACTCTTAGTGTCGCAACCGAAATGGTAGACCGCTTGCGCGATATTGCTAGCGAAAGAATTCAAACCGAACTCAACCGCATACTGATTGCGGACACCGCTCATCCTGAACTTAAAACTGTCAATGCTCACATTAAAGGCGTGCAGTTACTAGATAAGTTGGGTGCGCTCGATATAATTTTTCCCGAGCTTACAGCAATGCGCGGACTTCCTCAAAAACCGCAATATCACCTCTATGATGCATATGAACATAGTTTAAAAGCCTTTGAACTGTCACCGCCCCAAATTCGGCTTGCCGCGCTACTTCACGATATAGGCAAACTGCCGACACAAAAAAAACAAGGGAATATGCACGGACACGATATTGTGGGCGCAGAAATGGTAAAAACTCGGCTTAACGCTCTGAAATATCCGCGCGAGACGATAGAACGAACGGCAAAACTTGTATCTTTGCATATGTACGACCTGCGCGGAGAAACTTCAATCGGGAAAGTACGATTGTTTATTCAAAAAAACTGCGATGTGATTGAAGATTTGTTCCTGCTTCAACGCGCGGACTGCTACGCAAGTTTGGGCGAAAAAGCCGTTTACACCGAAAGGCTTGAGGGCGTATACGCAGAAATGAAAAGGGACGGAACGCCTTTTTCCGTTAAAGATTTGAAGGTGGACGGAAAAGATTTGATTGAACTAAATATTGATGAAAAATCAAGGAATACGATTATGCAGGAACTGCTTCAACTTGCAATTTTAGATGAGAATGTGCGCTCGCGCGAAAAGCAGTTGAATTTTTTACACAGGAGGAAAAACAAATGACAACTCTATATATTTTAACAGGCTTGACGGTGGCAATAACTATTTTTTGTCTTGTGCTTGTATTGCGGCTTAGTTTGCGAAAGGGCGAGGGCGGGAAAAGAGGTTATGACGAAATAAAAAATGAAATACGCAGCGAAAGCGACAGGATAAAAAGCGATGTGGGCGTAATCCTAAAAATGAACAACGAAATGATTGCGGGAACTCTGACTTCTCAATCGCTTAACATTGAAAAAGCCTTGTCGGGACTTGCCGAGACGCAGGGAAAAAATACGCAAATGGTGGAAGCGCGTTTCCGCGAGTTTAATTTGAATGTGGAACAAAAACTGGATAAAATCCGCGAGGAGAATTCAAAAAGTTTGACTGAAGTCCGTGCCGACAATGAAAAACAACTTAACAAAATGCGTGAAACTGTGGACGAAAAATTGTCCTCAACACTTGAGGAACGCTTTAACAATTCATTCAAACTAGTGGGCGACAGACTGGATGCAATCAACCGTTCATTTTCCGAAATGCAAACGCTTCAAGCAGGCGTTACCGATTTGAAAAAGATATTCTCAAATGTTAAGTCGCGCGGAACTTGGGGCGAAGTCGCGCTTGAAAGCATACTTTCACAAATTCTATCCACGGAACAATACGCAAGAAATGTTAATGTGTCAAAACGCGGCAGCGAACGCGTAGACTTTGTTATCAATCTCCCCGGCAAAAATGACGAGAGCGTCTTCCTTCCCGTTGACGCAAAGTTCCCCGTGGAAGACTACTTACGGCTTGTTGATGCCTCTGAAATAGGAGATGCAACCGCTGTTGAGGAGGCTTCGAAAGCCTTAGAGCGACAGATAAAAAAGGAAGCGGATAGCATAAGCAGTAAATACATTTGCCCGCCCAAAACCACAGACTTTGCGATTATGTATTTGCCCTCTGAAAGTTTGTTTTCAGAAGTCATACGCCGCGCGGGATTATCCGAAGAACTGCAAAATCGCTATCGTGTTGTAGTCTGCGGTCCTACCACACTTGCGGCATTACTTAACAGTTTGCAAATGGGCTTTAGAACGGTTGCTATTGAAAAGCGAAGCACGGAAATTTGGAGAATGCTTTCTTCCTTCCAAAAAGATTTCGCCACTTTTTCCGAACTGCTTTTAGCAACAAAGAAAAAACTTGAGGGTGTAACCAACACGATAGATAGTGCGAACAAGCGCACCGATATAATACGGAAAAGGCTGTCGCAGGTCGACAGTATTCCAAGCGCTGAATCTCCTTTCGGTGACGGCAACATTTCGCTGATTGATGAAAAAGCTGAGGAGAATATTGATGACTGATTTACACACTCATTCCAATTTAAGTGACGGCAAGTTAACCCCCTCACAACTTGTCGCGTGGGCAAAAGAGCGAAAAGTAAAAATACTGTCGCTTACCGACCACGACACAACTGACGGACTTGCAAAAGCTGAAAACGAGTGCGGTATTGCAGGCATAAAATTTGTAAACGGAATTGAGTTTTCAACCTATGCAAAGAGCGAAATCCACATTTTAGGATACAATATTGACTACTTAAACCCTCAATTCGTGCAGAAACTTGAAGATGTCAAACTTAAACGAATTGCTAGAAATATTGAGCTAAAGGCTAAACTTCACGCCATAGGCATTACGCTGCAAATTGATGCAAATGCAGAGGGAGTTGGCAGAATGAACTTCGCCCGCGCGCTTGTTGAGCAGAATTTTTGCGCCAACACAAATATTGCTTTTGATAGATTTTTGGGAGCGAACGGAATTGTTTATACACCTGCTGCAAGATTAAAACCGTTTGAGGCAGTCGAACTTATAAAACGGTTTGGCGGTGTAGCAGTTCTGGCTCATCCCAAACGCTATCTGCAAGATAGAAATCTTGAACTTATGCTTAGAGGTTTAATTAAATACGGATTGCAAGGGCTTGAGGTTTACTACCCTGCTCATAACGAAACTGACATAGCAAATTTGAAAACGCTAGCTCATAAATATCAACTGATAATGACTGGCGGAAGCGATTTCCACGGAGATGCGGTCTACAATTATCCCGAATTTGAACTTGACGATTTTGCTAAACGATTGTTAAAAATTTAGTTTTGATAATTCTTTTTTTTGGTTTTGTTACTCAACAGGTTTAGTTTTTGTTGCAATATCTAAATTTTACCGATTTATAATTTGCTTTCACCGTTTATTTGATTTGACATTTATTCATACTAACAATGTGAAAAGAGCGGTTTCTTTATTTCTTGTTTTTGCATTTGCATTGTTAATTTTTTCAACAACTGCTTTTGTTGAACCTATCTTTGCATATAATTTTGACGACAATGGCACTCAACCTTATGACGATAGCACTCAATCTTATAATGACGCTAGCTTTGATGGCGAACCTTATAACGCTCAATCTTATGACGATAGCGCTCAACCTTATGAACCCTCTAACAATAACTTAGATGACGAAGTGGACGGGATTTCGGATAATGTACTTCGCGCCACATTTTCAACTACCTATTCCAACAGTTCACCAAATCGCAAACACAATATTAAACTTGCCGCAAGCAAACTGAATATCACCCTCTACCCTGACGAAATCTTTTCTTTTAACCGAATAGTCGGCGAAAGAAGTGAGGCGCGAGGGTTTTTGACCGCTCACATAATTTTGGACGGCAAGTTTGTTGACGGCGTAGGGGGCGGAGTATGTCAAGTTTCCACGACTCTATATAACTGCGCATTGCTCTCCGACCTCGAAATCCTCTGCGCTCACCGTCATTCGCTACCCGTTAGTTATGTCGCTCCCTCTTTTG
>DATESK010000151.1:0-3801 GCA_035270865.1 Clostridia bacterium
AGCGGTTTCAAAATTTCTATAGCCGATTTGTCAATCCGCGGAGCGGGGACTTTGCTTGGAGCGGAACAACACGGACATATTGAACGCGTAGGCTACGAAATGTATATCGAACTGTTGAACCGCGCGATAGAAGAACTTAAAACGGGAAAAACTGCAAGCGATCACGACATAGATTTCAAGGTTGACGCATCGGCATATATTCGCAACGATTATGTCAGCGCGAGGGACAAACTGCGAATTTATAAACGCATATCGGCAATAATGACAATAGCTGAACGAAACAGCCTCATCAAAGAATTGACGGAAGTATACGGCGATGTTGACGCGCCGCTACGAAATCTTATGGGCATTGCGCTCATCAAAAACTTGTCAAGGGGACTGGATGTAAAGCGCGTTGTTGCAGGAAAGAGCGGAGTGGGCGTCAATTTCCATTCCGATGCGGTGTTCGGTAACCGTGAACTTTTGGGTGTGGTGGCAGAACATGCAAAGGATGTTGTGCTAACACAAACCATACCGCCGTCGCTCGTTTTCAATTCGGCGGGACTAACGCCGGAAGAAAAGATTGAAATGCTAGTCCGCTTTTTCTCAGATGTCGTTAGCAAATAAATTTTGAGAAACAGACGGAAAAATTAGTTTTAACCTAATTTTTATTATTGAAAGCGATAAAATACCTTGTTTTATTATGCAAAAATGCTATAAAAACTAAAAATCCCTTGCGTACACGCGAGCAGTTGTGTATAATAAAATTTGCTGTAGTATCGAATTAAATCTTATACGGTGCGGTTTAGTACAATTATCCCGCCAAAGAAACGGAGAACAATAGATGAAAAAAAAGATTATTGCCATTGTATTGGTTATATGTATTTCCGCAGTATGCCTAGTAGGCTGTGATGAAATATTCAAGAAAAATGACGAACGCGATTTCAGACAAGCTATCGCAACCGTTGAGTACAACTCCACAGTAAACGGACAGGCTTCCTATCAAAGAAGCGAAGTTATGAAGGGCGAATTTGCTTTGTCGTTTAACAGCAATGCCGAATCTTATGTTCAATACTACGGTATGTCGTACAGTCAAGCGGCAATGTATATTATTAACTCGCTCACACAGCGTGAACTTATGATTTTGTTTGCGAAAACCTATGTTATTGAAAACAAGATTGACGGACTTGACATCACAAAACTTCCCGAAAACTGCACAATTCCAGAATTGCTTACCCCTGCTGAAATCGAAAAATCCATAAAAGGAACAAATGACGATCTCAAGGAAGCAGTTACAAGCATAATTGCCGACCTTATTGAAGAAGACGAAAAGAATAAGGCCGCCGTACCTCCTACCGATGTAGTTGAAGATTCTTCTACCGACCCTGTTACATTCAAAGTCGTGTTCGACACCGACGGAGGAAGTCAAATTGCAGCCCTTAAAGTCGGCGCGGGCAAGAGAGTCGTAAAACCTGCCGATCCCACAAAGGAAGGCTATACTTTTGGATGCTGGAAATATGCGGGCGGAGAAAAGGACGGACAAGTATTTAATTACACAACTGATGTTATAAATGCGAAAACAACTCTTAAAGCGGTTTGGTATGAATTTACCGCACCCCGCGCAGTTATGGCGGAAGAAGAGGATACAAAAGAAGAGGATTTTGACCAAAATAAACCTGTTGCAATTCAACCTCCGTATTTCTTTTCAGCAGAATACCTCAACAAAGCAAACGGTTACCTTGAATTTGAAGATGAAACCTATTGGGATTATCTAGATGACGCGGTTGCGCAACTCAAGAAAAATTTGTCAACCACATTCCGCGATTATGATTATTATCTTAATTCGGAAATGAAAACGGTTTTGCTTGAGAAGTTTGAGCGTTTCGTTTATGCACAAGCTGAAACAGAAACAGGATACGAAGAAAAAGTTCAAGCCGAATATGACAGAATTATAGCTCAAAATCGTGAAAACTTTGCGATTTCCGACAAGAACTACGAAACAGCCCTGTCAAGTTCGCTTGCTTCAACTTATTATCATAAGTACACAAGCCCCGCATACGGCTTCACAAAGAATATACTTTTGAAGTTTGACGCTGACGAGCTTGATAAATTGACGACTATGGTCGCAAGCGGTATCGCCACAACGGAGCAAATTACTGCCGAGCGCAACAGAATTGCAAACGGTATGCAGATTAAGGTGTCAAATCCCGATTACGATTCAACTGCAACTTGCGAATTCCACACCGATGAGGAAACTGCAAACTGCGATCCTATGACTTGTCCAAATCACGAGTGCAATTCAAAGGCAGACCAAAATACAACGGCGGACTATAACCAAATTTTAACCTTTGAATACAGCGCAGATGAGGGTTGGCACATTGTTTATAATGTAAGCGAATGCGCTACAATGGCATACCTTCAAACCGAATGGCCTGCATTCACAACGGGCGAAAAGATAGGCGTTGTAAACCAAATTAAAGCGACCTTAGACGCAGTTGTCGCAGCGCGCGCAGATGCGGAAAATCCGCTTTCCTACACTGAGAGCGTCTACTGGACAAGAAAAGTATCTGATGCGTGGTTGTATCTTGTTGGCGATGACGATGGCGGAACAAACAGCGAGTCCAATAACGGCGGACTGGGCTATATCGTTTCTGCAAAAGGCGAGTCGGGGTATATCAAAGAATACGAAACGCAAGCAAGAAATTTGATTGCTATAGGTAGCGGCGCATATTCTGTTGACAATACTTTGGCGGGTTCATATACTTTGGGCGACAATTTTATTGACGAAAAGACGGTGGAAAATGCTTATGCAGGAGTATTCTTTATTGTTGTAACCAATGTTCCTTATGATGAAAACTTCTACACACAGTCGGGCGGAGAATCAGTGATGACGGGCAATTTGCTTCCAATGGACTATGTTATGACCATTGCGGAAAAAGAAGAGGACAACATCACAATTTATGACGCGCTGTATGAAAATATATTATCAGGAAGAAAGAGTGAAATCTATTCTATTCTTGTCAATAAATTTTTGAATAAAGAACTTGAGGGACATCGTGGCAATATAACAGTTAACGAAAAAATTTATAACGACTTCTTTAGTAAGAAGTAAAATACAATTGTAGGCAAATGACAAGCTGAACATGTAAAAGAAAAAGTCCTCAACTTGAGGACTTTTTTGTTACTTTGTTCTCTCATCCACAAAATCTGTGCCTTTATAAAACTCTTTTTGTGGCGGTAATTCATTTTTTGAATGTCGGGTACGCTTGTTGGTATTTTTATATAGAACTTGAAATTTGCTTTTAATTTTACCAAAAAATTGCGCAAACACTACCTTTAGTTTAGCAAACTTAGCGTTAACACCGTCAAACAACTTTTTGAATAATTTTCGCACTTTGCCTTTTGAAACAAAGAGTTTCGGAGAAAGCGAAGGTGTTAGATAGGGAATTAGCTTTGGCAAAAATTTCCAAATTAGGTAAAACCCAACTAAGATAGAGATAGGTTGAAACATAAGTATTTCGCCCTTATTCAAGCGTTGAATACAAGCTATAAAAGCTATCGTTATTGCAAGAATTAGCAAAGTGTCCGAGAAAATCCGTAGCAGTTTTATCATTGGAACTTTGTCGAGAAAAAGCCATAAAGCGGCACCGAACGCGCCTAAAATTAAACAGACAAGCGCTTGAACGATTTGCGATATAGCAGACGCCCCTAAAATCATTTGAATACCTTAGCAAATATCGATTTCGCATCGTGGGGCGACACATATTTTAGGGAAGTAAAATGACCGTTTGCCGTCAAATTTCCACTCTCAAGATCAAGTGT
>DATESK010000152.1:0-2454 GCA_035270865.1 Clostridia bacterium
TTTTTGCAGATTTTTTCGGATTCTGCAATAATGTCCACTATTTCCTCATTCAAATCTTTAGGGTGCGAAGTCATAAAGCGCACTCTAAATTTGCCCTCAATTTTATCAATTTCCGAAAGCAAGCGGGCAAAAGAAGCGCCGTCACTTCTGTCGTTTCCGTATGAATTGACATTCTGACCAAGCAAAGTTATTTCTTTATAGCCCTCATTTAAGCAAGTTTTGATTTCATTTATAATACTTGTCATATCACGGCTTATCTCTCGACCGCGGACATAAGGCACAATGCAATAAGTGCAGAAATTATTGCAACCGTACATAATATTTACCCAAGCATTAGGGAAACTAGTTCTAGTAACGGGCGTTGTTTCATCGATTTCAAGATAGTTATCGGGTTGGTTGTTGGAGCGGAATTTAGTTTTCTTTTCTAAGTTTTCCAAAATTAGATTTGGAAGAAGATTGATATTTTTTGTACCTAACACGATATCAACATAGGGATATTTTTGCTTAAATATGTCAAGGTAGCCGTCTTGCTGAGTCATACAGCCCACAACTATGACAATAAGTTCGGGGTTTTTCTTCTTTTGGTGCTTGACTACTCCAATATTTCCAAATGCGCGTTGTTCGGCGGTATCACGAATACAGCAGGTATTGAAAGCTACAATATCCGCTTCGATCATATTGTCGGTGGCAACAAATCCGAGTTTATCAAGCATTCCAGCGACTTTTTCGGATTCGTGGACATTCATTTGGCAACCGTAATTTACAATTTTATACTTTCCCAATACACTTAACCTTCTTTTGTATTCTAAATAACTATTATACATAATACAGCCCGAATTTACAAACAATAATTCTAGATTTCATAATTTTACAAAATTGATTTTCAAGGAGGATTTAACCAAAGAATGAGAAGACTGCTTAAAACTACGCTAATTTTGGTCATAGTCGCGCTATTTTTGCTTAGCGGCGCACTTGGAATTCTCCAAATTATGTCAAACTCGGTAACGCTTGACACTACTTTACTACCTCAAGCGCTTGCTGAGCCTGTTTTCTATGCTGATAATGGCGTAAAGATGAACTATGAAATCAGTTCTGCGATATCACCCGAAGATATTCCGCAAAATCTAAAGAATGCATTTGTCGCACTTGAGGATAAAAGATTTTATAAGCATAACGGCTATGATGTAAAACGCATTTTTGGCGCGGTAGCAAAAAACATTGAAGCAGGAACGGCAAAAGAGGGCGCTTCCACAATAACTCAGCAACTCATAAAAAACACGCATTTGACAAGTGAAAAAACTCTATCGCGAAAAGTAAACGAAGTTTTTTTGGCAATCAAACTTGAAAAACAATACGAAAAGGACGAAATTTTGGCGATGTATTTGTCCGTAATATATTTTGGCGGCGGAATTTACGGTGTAAAGGATGCAGCGGAATACTATTTTGACAAGGAGCTAAAGGATTTGTCCGTTATTGAGTGCGCAACCCTTGCCGGTATTGTAAAAAATCCCGCGGCATATTCGCCTAAAAATAATCTTGATAAGTCAACCGAGCGAAGAAACCTTGTACTAAAACTTATGAACCAACAAGGTATGATTGATGAAACTCAGCTTAAAACTTCTTTATCCGAAAAAACAAAGGTTGTAAACACCAAAACAGTCATAACGGGTGAACAGGCGTATCTAAAACAATGCGTTCGAGAGGTATTGAATACCCTAGACATTACGCGTTTCCAACTCGAAAATTCTGGAATGAAAATTTTTACACATTACAACCCTAATGCGCAAGCGTTGCTTGTTAAGGAAATAGTAAATAAAGCAAATTATGCGGAAAACGATATCGAGGGTGCGGGTGCTTTGATTGATAATAACACTTGCGGTGTAATTGCCTATTACTCCACTATTCCATATTCTTTCCGCCGTCAAGCAGGTTCTGTTATTAAGCCGATAGTTGCTTATGCTCCCGCTCTAGAGCGCGGTTTTATAAATATTGCCTCGCCTATTGAGGACGCAAAAACCGACTTCGGCGGTTATAGTCCGTCAAATTTCAATGATGCCTATTACGGTTGGACAACACCACGCGAGGCAATAAAAAAATCAATGAATACAGTTGCGGTGAAAGCTCTTTCATATATCGGTTCGGATGTTGGAATGGAATACGGACGAAAATTCGGATTGACATTGAATGATAAAGACAACACTCTAGCACTAGCCTTAGGCGGATTAACGGACGGCGTAACCGTATTAGAAATGGCGGGAGCATACGCAACTCTTGCAAATTCAGGGCAGTTTTCATCTCCAAAATTTGTACGCTACACAGTGGCAAAAAACGGTGATATATTATACGCCAATGACCGCGCGCAAAATCAAGTAATATCTAAAGAAAACAGCGCTATTTTGACAGATGTTCTCATTGACACGGCAACGGACGGAACGGCTAAAACGCTGTCAACTC
>DATESK010000153.1:0-3089 GCA_035270865.1 Clostridia bacterium
AGTAATATAGTCGCCACAAACTGGACATTTACTTGCTTCTTCGTAATCTCCCCCACAAGCGCATGAATAATCAGTTTGTTCCTCGCAGACTGGTTGCCCCCAAAACTCACTCCAATTTTTGCAAGTCTTCAAATCTTCTTCTTCGCAAGTGTCTCCGCATTCGTTGCATATGTACATAATTACCTCCCTACCTCATATTAGTATCGTTGCTTTTGAGTTGGTTTAATAACTCTTTTCCATCAATCGGTGATATGCTGTCGCACCAGTCGCCTTCAAAAAATGGCACGATGTCATCAAAAATCATTCTCTCGCATTTGTTTAATTCAGAGTGCAACTCTTTTAATTCTTTGCGGTATGCTTCTGCTTGTGTTACTCGCGCTCTTGCTAGCGCTCTTGCCATCCGTATTCGTGCTTGCCAATTTATAACTGCCCGCCTTGTCTTCATTGCTCCCCTTGTTATGCGTACTTCTTCAGAGAGTCCTATCTGCATCTTTTTTACAGTAGCTATCTTTTTGCCAATTGCTTTAATCCTGCGGGTGCAATATTTGTAATCATTGACAGCTTGCAATACAATTGCAGAGCATAATGCCTTTGTGTTTTCACTGTTCATATTCATTGGGTTACCTCGCTTTTCATTTCGTGCATAGCCGTGATAATTAGTTCCCACGCTTCCGCCGTATATCCTATGCTTGCCCTTTCAAGTTCTTTTGCGGTGTAAGTTAAATAAAGTTTTGCTAATGCTCCGTTGATAAATGGATTTTTCATAATTCCTCCGACTGTTTTTTATTTTTTGTGATGCTAATTAAAAAGTTCTTGTTCGTCAATTCCCAAAAATCTTGACAGCCGTCTAATTTGTTTAGGTGTCGGTTCGCTTATTTTGTCCGACCAGTCAAAAATTCTTTGAGTGCTAACCTTTAAGGCTTCTGCTGTTTCTTGTACCGTGTACCCACATTTTTTGATAAGTTGTAGCAACATAATACCCCTCCGCTTTATTCGCCATATTAAACAAAAAAAATGCTGTCTTTATCTATAATGTCTAATAATTCGCTTAATTTCGATATCTCGCTTGCTGTAAAGTCTACAAGATTATTGATTTTTCGGCTAAATGTTTGACCTGACATTCCGATTTTTTCTGCTACTTGTGCTTGTGTTTGCCCTGTTGCGATAATTTTCGATTTTAGTCCGTATGTGTTTATCACTGTGTTCCCTCCTTTGCGATTTTTGTTCTACCTCTGTTGAACAATTTCATTTTAGCACGTTGAAATTCCTTTGTCAATAGTTTTTTGAAAGTTTTTGCCGAAATGTTGAAATTTATTTTTAATTATGGTAAAACGGTATTGAACACAGGAGGAGTATGGATAACTTTTAAATTGACTTTGAAAACAAGTCTTTAGAGATTTGGTGTTCACTTCGTGTACAACACTACATATAGTGGTTAAGAAAAGCAAAAAACCGCTTTATATTGCGGTTTCTGCGAATGGTGGAGAAGGGTGGAATATATTTTAAGCCAAATACGCACTATTCCACCATTTTATAGGCTGTTTCTGTGTCCATTTGTGTCGAATTTGAATGTTGGCAAGCAAAATCAGGGGAGTTGTTCAGATAATTTTGATATGGCTGTTCTGTTGCCCACTGCGCATGCCCTTTCAAGAAGTCAGTTTGAGATGTAATGTATTTTATCGTGTCATCAACAATAATGTTATATCCTGCTTTGTACCCAAAACACGCAGACACAATGATAGTAAGCAACTTAAATAAGCAAGCTACTACTGTTGCCCACGAAAAGTCAAGTATGAGCGAAAAGGCGACTGAACCGCCAAAAAAAGCAAGCACAGTTGATGAGAATGTTTTTTTGACTGTCAACCAAGTTTTAGTAGTCTTAGGTGACCTCGCAAGCGGACTTCTGCGGACGGTTCCCTTATCTTCTTGCAAGACGTGTTCGGCTTTAAGAGTGATAGGTTTAAGCCTATTTGCCGTAACGATTGCTTTTATTTGTTGCTTAGTAAGACAATTTTCGCTACTGTTCTGCATAAACTGCATAAGTTCTTTTTTGTTTTTCCCTAAATACTCTTTTTCATAAGTATTGTAGTCAATACCTCCCTCGCTAGTAACAATACTCTTACGCATGTACACTAATTCATCGGTTCTGTATTCTTCGCAATATCTTTTGAGTTCGCTTTGCTTAACAGTTTTCTTTTCGCTGTTATAGGCGGTCAGTGCCTCGGTGTATGCTTTTTGCTTTTTTGCGGTCTTTTCGCCCATATCAAATGTTACAAAATAGATTGAATAACCGCAAAACCAAAGAATAGCAATCGTCAAAGATAGTTCCGTTAATGCCTTGATGTCCGTCATTTTCACGTCGGTAAAGAATACCGCCACCGCCACAAAAAGAATTGAGAAAATCGTTATGTAAGACAATGCGCCTATAAGACTTTTTTTCGCGTTACTTGTTGTGTTTTTATAACCCTCAACAACTCTTGCGCCTGTGCTTGCAGGTCTAGGTTCTATCGGTTTCATATTCTCCATAAACTGCCTCCTCTAAACTTTCTCGTACTGTGTCAGGCTTTGCCTTTATATAATCGCCAATTTTGTACATTCCTGTTCCAACAATATTCGCCCCTGCCGCTACATATGTGACTATAAGCATTTGATTGATGATTTGTTGCATTAGCGTAAACACAACCGCAAGGGCAGTCCACACAACCGCA
Source organism: Clostridia bacterium (assembly GCA_035270865.1). Classification (GTDB taxonomy): domain Bacteria; phylum Bacillota; class Clostridia; order Christensenellales; family CAG-917; genus STD2-102. Next base: position 2,709 of record DATESK010000153.1, read on the forward strand.
GCTGACGGACTTTTCATGTAATTTTTTATGTACTTATAGAAAGGGATACAAGCAATAAACAAGACAATTAAGGCAAGACCCGAAATTGTTGCTTCGTCACTTTGTTGCACCCAAATAGGAAACTGTGTGCTAGCCGCTACTATCGGTGTTGCTACACATAACACAGTGCTTGAAGCGTTAACGATTTTACCTCGTGTTAGGTTAGTCATTTACTCACCCCCGACTTCGTTTTTATCCTCGCCACCCAATGCCTCTGTCGCTTGCTGTAATGCCCCAAAATCGCCTTTAACCGCTCCCACATACGAAATATTAACCATGTCTTTAATTGCCTGTGGTACATTCTTAGAGTTCGCATAAACGGTTTGCATAATCTTTAGCGTG
>DATESK010000154.1:0-6297 GCA_035270865.1 Clostridia bacterium
ATGTTTTCCTTGAATGTGATTCTCTCATATCTGTAAATATTCCTGCCGAGTTTACAAAAATCGGCGACTATGCTTTTTTCAGATGCACATACTTAAGTTCTGTTGCCTTTGAAGATAACAGTCATCTTTCCGAAATAGGTGTAGGGGCTTTCGCCGAAACAGCGCTTGTAAATGTTGTTTTCCCTCAAGGTTTGAAGGTTATAAAATCTACCGCTTTTAATAATATACCTACATTAACTTCGGTTACCTTTCCTAATACTCTTGAAAGAATAGATAGTTCAGCATTCAATATGTGCCCTTTACTTGACAATTTAATCTTCCCCGACAGCCTTTACGCAATCGGAGATTCAGCTTTTTACTTAACAAAATGGATGACTGATAAGGCTGAAGGCCCTGTATATGCAGGAAAAGTGTTTTACTCATACAAACTTAATACGGTTCCCAATACTACTATAACTTCCATTACAATTAATGAAGGAACAATAGGCATTGCCGGAGGCAGTTTTATGAATTTAAGAGGAGTAACCGAACTTACCGTACCTGCTTCCGTTAAATATATTGATCTATTCTCGATAATGTCCTGCGGTATTACCACGGTGAATATCGAAAGAAGTTTGCTTGTTGATGGCAGCATCACAGCAGCTTATAATCATTTTATCAGTGGTTGTAGTGTTTATGTGCCTGCCGACAGCTATGAGGAATATATAACTGCGCCCGTTTGGAAAAATTATGCTCCTCCATATACATATTTTAAAATCAATGGGTTTAAGGTGGATTTTAACACTTTAGGTGGAAGTGCCATTAAGTCGCAATATATTGAAAATGGCGGCAAAGCTGTAGAACCTAATGAAATTATTTCAAAAGAAGGCTATCATTTAATCGGTTGGTACACTGCAGCGGAAGGCGGGGAATTATTTGATTTTGAAACTGCGATTACGGCGAATATAACACTCTACGCAAAATATGAAGCCGATACGCAAAATTGTACGGTAACATTTGATACAATGGGCGGTACTTCCTTAGACCCCGCAATCAAAGGCTATAGCGGTATGCTTGCCATCCCTGCGCAACCTAAGCGGTTAGGTTTTACTTTTGACGGCTGGTATCTTGATAATGCGCTGACTCAAGAAGCTGAATTTCCGATGATGATAACCTCAAATATCACGCTCTATGCTAAATGGCTGCCAAACGACGGAACTTATAATTCACCAAAGAAGTTAACTTTTGGGGAAATCACTGTGGGGATCAATAATACTTTATACTATTATTTTGTATCCGAAACCGATGTAGTTCTCTCCATTGTTTCCAACCGCTTGGTCAGACAGGATCCATATATATACATATATTTGGAAGACGGAAGTTATTATAACGATATATATAAAAATAACTACTTTATGTTTGATGGCAAAATAAATTTGCTTGCAGGCGAACTATATCTTATATCAATTGAGAACTGGGACGGGGAACTTTCTGCGACCTTTGATTTCACTCTAATTTAATAAAGGGTATTTATATCTGAAACGCTATTTCTTTTTTCGTCGTCTTCTGAAAAATAAATTGCTGAAATTTGTTTTATCTATCACTTTTTCGCTGACAAGGATTAAAGACGGAAGAACAAACAATACTATTATGATTGAGGCTAAAGTCCCGATACCAAGCAGACAACCAAGTTGTGAAACAACGCCGGAGGACGCAATTCCTAGCGCAAAGCCCGTCAAAGTAAGAATGGTTCCAGATGTTATAACTGTTGAAAAAACTTTATTTTCAGCCGCCGCCATAGCATCGTAATGATTTGAAAAGTTCATTTTCGTGATTTGATAGCGGTTGGTGATAACAATTGCGTAATCGATTGTCGCACCCATCTGAATTGCCGTGATGATGAGATAGCCTATGAAGCATATTGGATTTCCGGCAAGGAAAGGTATAGCAAAATTTATCCATATTCCGCCTTGAATTGCTAATATAAGGATGAGCGGCAGAAAAAAATTGCGGAAGGTAAAGAACAGTATCAGCAATATAAATGCGGCCGAGCATAAACATACGACAAGATTGTCCTCCACGAAATTTTGCGACATATTAAAACACGCGACGCTTTCGCCTGCTAAGTAAAATTCGTCGTAATATTCGCCAGTGTGCGCGTAGAGTTCATTCAAAAGAGCAAAGGTTTCATCACTTTCCACACCCGAATCAATATTGAAAATCAAGCGCGAATAATTCTCGCTTTGGAGATTGCTTTTGGCATATGCCAATTGCCCGAAGACATTCTGGAAGTCTCCTAGAAACGCTCCGTAGTTGTCGTAGATGTAGATAAGAAGATCAATAAGCGGTATTTCTTCATTCTCGCCTGTTAAGCCGATAGAGTCCGTATAATCATCAAAAATTAAACCGCCGTATTCATCAATAAAGCCTTCAAATTTACTTCCCGAAGCCATACTCTTTGCTGCAATGATAAATTCGGTCTTAGTAAAATTATCCGTCAGATAAACTCCGTCCGATACTTGGATAGTTGACAACGCGGTGGTGCTGTCAATTATATCTTTGCTGCTTACGTATTCGGCGAGTTTGCGTTCTTTTGCGTAGTCGCCGCGAGGCACGATAATGGCGAGCGTATTTAATGTGCCGAAATCGTCTTTTATTTTCTCCTGCGAACTTACAATCTTTGATCCGCCGTTATAATTGAAGGAATAATTGTTGAAAAATTGTCCGACGCCTGCCAGCACGACGATAACGAGAAAAATACAAACTATGTATCTGCGTCCCTTAACTATTGCGCGGACGGGTTTGGTTATGTCCGGAACAAAGGATTTATGTTTTGTTTTCATTAGAGGCTTATCAAAAATCACCAGCAGTGCAGGCATAAAGAAAATAACCGCTATTAGACTGGCGAAAATGCCTTTTGCAAGCGAAAGTCCGATTTCAGCGCCAATCGGCAGGGACATGAGCAAAAGAGAGACAAGACCCGCAATAGTAGTAAGCGCACTGGAAATAATTTCGATTATGCCCTTTGACAGCGCATTGACGGTTGCGGTTTTAGCGTCGTTTCCATTATCGCGCTCTTCCATATAGCGGTGAAGCAGTATGATTGAGTAATCAAGCGAAAGCGCAAGTTGCAATATGATTGAAACCAGATTGGATATATACGATATGCTGTCGAACAGCACGTTCGTGCCGAAGTTCAATGCCACCGCAACACCGAAAACAATAAGCATCAGTATCAGTTCAAAATAAGTTTTTGATGTGAAAAGCAATACGAGTAGAATTACCGCGGCGATAACAAGTCCGAGAGTGAGTATGCTTTTCTCGGTTTCTAAACGGGTATAATATGAATAAGCGGATTGTCCGGTAAGATACGCTTCGTTCTCCGAAAGAAAGTCAATAATATTTTTTACCGTATCAAAGGCGGCTTCGGTCGAATCGTAATCGGATAAAGTAATGGTGTAGAGCGCATTCCCGTTTATATAATTTTCCGATTCAATATAAGTTACGCTTGAAACACCGCTGATTTCCGAAAGCTTAGTTTTCGTTTGTTCAGCTTCTTCTTCGGTTAAGTCCGATACCATAACATAAGCCATACCTTTATCGTCAAATTCTTTTTTAAGCAGGGATAAGGCCTCCGAAAAATTGCTGCCGCGCGGCATATATGTCGATAAATCGTAATTGACATTTATGCGCGGTATCATCACGCAACTAACAACCATTGCGATTAGAAAAAGAGTAACGAAGATCCACTTTCCTTTTACGATAAAAGAAAAAAATTTAGTTAAATGTTTCCGCATTGTTGTTTTACTCACTTGTGTAATTGCTGACAATAATATATCATATAATACGCTGGGTAATCAATGAAAATAGACTTCAAAATACAAGTTACACAATATAGGAGATAATGAGTAATGGCAGAGAAAAAAAAAGACAAAACAACTTTAACTCAACAACTAATTACCTTTGCATATTTCGATTTGCTACGAATGAAATCGGACAAAGATATAACTATAAGTGAAATATGCTTGAAAGCGCAAGTGGCTCGCAAAACTTTTTATAACAATTTCGATTCGAAAGACGAAATATTGAATGCAAAAATCAAAAATTTCATCGGCAGTTGGGATACGCTGTTCGATGACCGGACGATATCAATAGAAGACGTTTATCGTTCGATATTTAATTATGTATACGAAAGCCGTGATTTTTTCTATTTGCTTTACTCTCAAAATATGTTTCGCAATGCGGAAGAAAAATTGACAGATTATTGCCAAATACGCTGGATATATAACGAAGCTTATTTTCCGGTTGGGCACAAATTCGTCAAATATTATATCCCTGCCACTATCGCGCTTTTTGTTAACATTTTGAAAACTTGGGTGTCAAATGGATTCTCTGACTCGATTGAAGATATGGTTGAATTGACCAACGAACTGGTTTTGTCTGGCAATTAGACGGACTAACAAGAATTTTGAGTGGAATCGGAATTTTTGACCTTTGAATTTAGTCTTAAAAGCTAATAAATTGTATAAAAAAAATATAAAATTCTCTTGACTCTCCGCTTGCAGGAGAGTTTAGAATGGAATTAGATAGTTGGAGGAAGTTGATGTATCGTATTGGCGAGTTCAGTAAAATAATCAAATTGACGGTGAAAACATTGCGTTTTTATGATGAAACGGGATTGTTGAAGCCCTCTTTTGTAGATAAATTTACTGGATACCGCTATTACGAAATGGAGCAGCTATTCACAGCGCAGCAAATAATCGCGCTAAGGCAAGCAGATTTTTCCATCGACGAGATTCGGCATATTCTATCCGGAAAGGATGTGTCGGATATGTTGGAGATAAAAGAACCTGAGCTAAAGCGTGAAAAAGCAGAAGCTGAGGAAAAGCTCAATCGTTTTTCCGCTATCAAAAAATTCTATTCGGAGGAACAAACAATGAATTATCAAGCAATACTAAAACAAATGTCCGAGCACATCGTGTACTACAAGAGATTTAAGGTACATGTTTTTTCGGAATACGGTACAGTTATACCCGCTATCGGCGCAGAAATAGTGGCGGCAAATCCTGATTTGAAATGCGCTGAACCCAATTTTTGCTATGTTGAATATTTGGAAGGCGAGTATAAAGAAAACGATTTTAATGTCGAATATGCCGAAGCGGTAGATAAAATCGGCAAAGAAACCGAAACAATTAAGTTTAAGATTTTGCCTGCTGCCCTCGTTGCGTGCGTGATGCACAAAGGCAGTTATGAGGGCTTACGCAAAGGATACATTTATCTTATGAATTGGTTGAAAGAAAACGGTTATCTGCCCGCTGGCAACGCCAGAGAACAATACATCGACGGCTGTTGGAATAAAGAAAGCGAGGACGAGTATATAACCGAAATTCAAATTCCTGTAATAAAGGCATAAGAAAAAAATGAGACAGCTATGAAAAAGATTGTTAAAGTAATGATTGCAAATTTGAAGTTGATTTTATGATGAAGTATTTCCAAAACTATTTGCAATGCATTATGCTACGGCAACAGGTAATATAACACCTGTAGGACAGAATTCTACAGGTGTTTTTATATGTTTATGATTTTCAGTGCAGAAATATAAAGAGTATTTATCAAAATTGCACATAAGCTACAAAATTGATTTTTGTTCTAAAAAATTGCTCATCTCAAAAGGAGAATAAATAATAATCATAGATTAAGGAAAAAATCTATATATTGGCATAATTAGAAGCTATTTTTTATCTCTTTTTGATTTGGACATAGTTATAAATAATTTTAGGTTTTTATAGTAATAACTTATTTTATAAGGATAATAAAATAAGGGAAACAATTATGAACACAATAAAGAATTTTGTAATTTTTATATTTTTGGCGGTGCTTGCCTTTTTGCCCGCACAATTTGTGCCGCAAGCCGTAGCGGTAGCGGAAACACAGTATGCTATTCCGATTGAAAGTGAGTCTGTAAGTTCGGCGGCAACGGTTTACACGGTTCAACCGGGCGATAGTTTTTGGAAAATTGCGGTTAGGTTTGAAGTAGGTTTGAAAGAGCTTATAACCGCTAATTCTCAAATTAAAAATCCTGCACTTATTTATGCAGGACAAAAAATCAATATACCATCGGTCGCACCATTAAAAAGCATAGAAGATGAGGTTTTAAGGCTTATAAATATAGAAAGAAGCAGAAATGGTCTTCAAACTTTAACTTCTAATTGGCAAGCGGCAAGGGTTGCGAGGATAAAATCGCAGGATATGATAAACAACGGTTATTTTTCGCATATTTCACCTGTTTACGGTTCGCCGTTCAAAATGATGGAATCC
>DATESK010000155.1:0-5941 GCA_035270865.1 Clostridia bacterium
GCATATTTTGGAGCGTGCTTAAAAACTTTTTCGTTATAGTCAAAGAACTCGCCTTCAAAGCTATAATTTGTTTGCCTTCTAAGTTGTCTTTATAAGTTATAAAACCGTCGGGAGTAAGCGATGTCGAAAATTGTCTGCGAATGGGATATGCCGTCCTAATATGGTTACAAATTGAAGTCGCAAGTTGGGTGATTTTGTCGCTTTTTATCGCTCTTTCATAAGGTGCATAAATCGCGCGCAAATTACACAAAGCGGAGTTTATCTGACAATATGCGCTATTAAAATGACTTTTCTTGCGGTTAAGTAACTCTTTTATTTCTTCATAATTCGTCTTAATTATGCTTGTATCGATATGGTCGCCAAGCGCTACAATCTGTTCTTTGAGACCAGGGTAATTTGCCTCTAAGGCATGCGGATATGTACCGTCAACCACAACAGTTTTCTGCTCGGTAAGATACACGCCGTCAAGGCTAAGTGGGTCGCCTGAGCAATGCCAAAGTTCCCCTTCCATTTCTAATTCCTGCGCTTTTTTCGCTATCTTTTTTATAAGGGTGCTTTTGCCAGTTCCAGGGCCGCCTTTCAAAATGTAAACACGCTCAGCTGCTAAAAGCTGTTCCTCATAAAAACCATAAAAACCTTGGGGGGTGTTACTCCCAACAAAAATGTTCTGCATAATTTACTCCAATTTTGACTACACCACATTCTATGATTTTATATATTATTGTGCCATTTAGGCAGATTTTATTTCTGTTAAACTTAACAATAATATGATTTGCCACCTCGATAAATATGTGCTATTGGGGCGGTTTTTCACTCTAATATAAGTGCTATTGGGGCGGTTTTCCACTCTAATAAACTTAACATATATACGATTAAACACATCGTTCGATAAGTTTCATTAAAGCAGTTTTGAATTCAAAACCGACCGCATTCCCTTTATATCACACAAAAAATAAACATCACATAGTATACAGCGTGGAGGCATTATGGATAGATTTTGCTTTACCCTTGACGAATGCGATAGCCGTATGGCTTTCCTTAAAACGGAGCTTGCTAGCTATCACTCGTCCAGCGGACGGCTGTGCTATATATTCTCACCAAATGTTCTGCTGACACCTGATATTGTTTCAGGGCTGACAGACGGCGCGGTTGTCTTCTATGGCAGACAAAACGATGATGCAGCTTTGCTTTTTGAAAGAAAAGGACTGACGAGTTTTTGTATGCTAAACGACGAGGAATTTGCGGCAAAAAACGCAATTTTGACTGCGGAAGCAACTTTATCTATCCTCATAGACCGCTCGCCCCTTGCGCTAGGTGAGCTTACTGTCTTAATTGTGGGCTTTGGACGAATAGGCGCGGCTCTGGCAAATTATTTGTGTCGTTTAGGTGTACGCACAACCATTGCTACTTCCGCATCCCCTCGTCCAGCCCGTGCCTTCAGTGAACGAGCCATTCCGCTTGAAAATCTTGATTTTGCGCCTTACGATGCCGTCATTAACACAGTGCCCGCGCAAATAGCAAAAGACCAACAGTTACTAACCCTAAAACCCAAGACACTCTTTATTGAGTTAGCTTCAAGCCCCTCAATCAATCTGGAATTTGCAAATTATGTCGGAGCGGACGCCGCGCAATATCCCGCTCTTCCTACCAAATATTCACCGCAATCTGCCGCGCGAATTATCAAAGAATTTATGATGAAAAAGCTAGATAAACTTGAATATTACCATAACGAACTTGCAGCACCCACAGTTAAAAATAATCAAAAGAGTTGATTCCAAAAGGAGAGTTATGAGAAAAATAGGACTTGCGGTAAGCGGCTCATTTTGCACCTTCGCAAATTTATTGACGGCTATAGATGACCTCATCGCCAATGATTTTGACATCACGCCAGTATTCAGTTTCAATGTGGCTACTTTTGACACGCGCTTTTTCAAGGCAAAAGATTTCCGCCAAATCATAGAAGAAAAAACAGGCAAAAAAGTCATTGATACTATTGTCGAGGCTGAGCCTGTCGCGCAAATGAATCTTGAGCTTTTGCTGATTGCGCCCTGTACGGGAAACACGTTGGCCAAAATAGCGCACGGGATAACGGATACGCCCGTCACAATGGCGAGCAAGGCGCAACTGCGCAATAACCGACCGATTGTTCTATCCGTGTCCTCAAACGATGCACTAGGCGCGAATGCGAAGAATTTAGGCACACTGCTAAACAATAAAAACATCTATTTTGTGCCACTCGGACAGGATGCGCCGACAAAAAAAGCTAACTCTTTGATTGCCAACACTTCGCTTATAACCACAACCTGCATTGAAGCCTTAAGCGGAAGACAATTGCAACCGATTATCTTTTAGATCTATCGGTCAAATTTTAGTTACATTCGGTCAAGCTGTCAGTGAAACTGTTACATTCGGTCAACTGTTACATTTGTACAAGCTTTAATTTCATATTTGGTGAAGCTGTTAAAGGTAAAACTGTAATGTCAATTTGGTCAAGATGTTTAATAGGTCAAAGTGTAATGTCAATTTGGTCAAGCTGTTTAATAGGTCAAAGTGTAATGTCAATTTGGTCAAGCTGTTAAATAGGTCAAACTAAAATAAAAATACTCGGCGGTTTGCCGAGTATTTTTTTAAGTGCTATTTTACAATTAAATTTTGATATGTAAGTAAGCTTTTTATAGCAAAGCTTATTAGTAATCTACTAATTTGCTTCGCTCATCACATTTTCATATGCAGCCTTTTTAATTAAGAATTCCTTTATTTGCGCGTTGCACTCTTTTGCGCTAGGCGCATCCCAAAACAATGGAAACACATGGTTATCGCCAAATCTTTTCGCCTCGTAGTGCTCTTCGTACACGCCAAAGTTTTGCAATTTTTCAATCAATCGATTGCCTTGTCCCGGTACAAATATATCTTTTTTCGCGTATGCGACAAAAGACGGCGGAAATTCATCCGTAATATAATCAATTACTGAGAGATAATCGCGGTGCTCGTATTTTTCAATTTCATCGGTAGCAATACCGCAAAAATCCAGCGCAAGTTTAGGAGCCATATTAAAAATCATTTTGCTAGAAAGTACGGTTTTTACATCATAGATACCACAATTAAGCACCACCGCGCAAGGCTTAACCTTTGTTGCGATGCCGTAAAAATTCTGCAATTCTTTAGAATAACTGGTTGCAGCAACCACTGCCGATAAATATCCGCCTGAGGAATCACCGCCCACAACAATTCTGCTCGTGTCAAGATTATAAGCTTCAGCGTTATCAACCAACCAGTTGTAAGCCATAATGCAATCTCTAGGGCCTTCAGGAAACATTTTTTCGGGAGCAAGACCGTAGTTGATGTTAAAAACGAAATATCCAAGTTTCGCATACCAAATTGACAGCGCGTTGCGGACACTCTTATCACCGCCCACAAACCCACCGCCGTGAATATTCATAAAAACAGGTTTCTTCACATCAGCAAGTTCGGCTTTATAATAGATATCCGCTTTTTGGCAAGTCTCCGTGCCGTATGGAACATCTAGTTTTGCAGTCAATCCCTTTGTGTTTTGACGCCACCAATTGCTTAGCGGTTGACATAATATATCACAAAATTTGAACACAGTTCTTGAAAATCTAGTATATTTGGACATTTTACACCTCTAGTTTTTAGTAAATATAGTTTAACTTAAATTTATTCGATTGTAAATAGACATAAGCTCCAAATTTTCACTATTTTACAATATATGTGATATTTGTGCAAATAAACCTTATAAAAATAGAACCACGCCACAAAATTTATATACGCTCCCTCTCGTGTATATTTGCATTTATCTTGTGCAACAATTTCATTTACAAAAAATTAGGATTTAAGGTAGATTATGATATATAATAAATCTATGGAAAAATACGGATTTGAACCGATATATGACACCAACAGCAAAATTTTAGTTTTAGGCAGTTTTCCTAGCGTTAAGTCCCGCGCTGAGGGCTTTTACTATGGAAACAAGCAAAATCGTTTCTGGAAAACTATTGCAAAGGCGGTTGGCAAACCCGTTCCCGATACTATTCCCGATAAGATTTCAATTTTACTCACGCACAATATAGCGCTTTGGGACATAGTTGAAAGTTGCGAAATTGAAGGTTCAATGGATTCTCATATTAAAAATCCGAAATTTGCCGACATCTTAAAAATAGTTAATCAAACCTCAATCAAAACTATAATTTGTAATGGAAAAACATCATTTTCTTTATTAGTTACGCACATTCCTTCGCTTGCTTCAATTACCATTTGCTTACCTTCAACAAGTCCTGCAAATATTCGCTTTAACGAACAAATTTGGATTAAAAATTTTACCAACCCTACTATCTAAAATAACTTTTTCATTTTTGGCGTTTGCTAAATTTGAAAGACTTTGAATTCTAAATTAACAAATAGGCAAAAAAAATTTAAGAGTTATAACTATGTTACTTCTGGTCGTCAAACAAAAAAGGGATAAGCATATAAAAAAAAGCACTACATTCGTAGCGCTTTTACTTTTTGAAAAACCGGCAACTCTTTCTTCCGGGCCGTCTCCCTGTACACTTTTTGATTTTCTCCTTTCAGTCGAAAAATCAAAAAAGCACTTGGCTAAAGATAAAGTGTAAAAGATAATACAGCATATAAAAAGAAAAAGCACTACATTCGTAGTGCTTTTTCTTTTTGAAAAACCGGCAACTTCTTATCCTTCCGGGCCGTCTCCAGCCAAGTACTTTCAGCGTAGAAGGGCTTAACTTCTGTGTTCGGTATGAGAACAGGTGGAACCCCTTCGCCATTATCACCGGTTATGGTTGAATGTTCGCACATTCACAACTGCATAGATTTAAGAGATTTGCTTTGGATTTGAATTTGGATTTTTAAGATCCAACAAACTTGTATTTTGATTGAAGCCCTCGACCTATTAGTATCGGTCAGCTGAACACATTACTGTGCTTACACTCCCGACCTATCAACCTTGTGGTCTACAAGGGGTCTTACTCAGATTTCTCTTTAGGGATATCTTATCTTAAGGCAGGTTTCACGCTTAGATGCTTTCAGCGTTTATCCTATCCGTACGTCGCTACCCAGCTATGCCACTGGCGTGACAACTGGTGCACAATAGGTACGTCCATCCCGGTCCTCTCGTACTAGGGACAGAGCCTTTCAAATATCCTACGCCCACGATGGATAGGGACCGAACTGTCTCACGACGTTCTGAACCCAGCTCGCGTGCCACTTTAATCGGCGAACAGCCGAACCCTTGGGACCGACTACAGCCCCAGGATGTGACGAGCCGACATCGAGGTGCCAAACCTCCCCGTCGATGTGAACTCTTGGGGGAGATAAGCCTGTTATCCCCGAGGTAACTTTTATCCGTTAATCGACGGCAATTCCATATTCTACCGCCGGGTCACTAAGTCCTACTTTCGTATCTGTTTGACATGTCTGTCTCACAGTTAAGCTCCCTTCTACCTTTATACTCTGCGAATGATTTCCAACCATTCTGAGGGAACCTTAGAACGCCTCCGTTACTCTTTGGGAGGCGACCGCCCCAGTCAAACTGCCCACCTGAAACTGTCCACATGCCAGATTATGGTCATATGTTAGAAACCCAATAATTCAAGGGTGGTATCCCAAGGGCGACTCCGCGCAAGCTGACGCCTGCGTTTCCCAGTCTCCCACCTATCCTGTACATGAATTATCGAGTTTCAATATCAGGCTACAGTAAAGCTCTACGGGGTCTTTCCGTCCAGTCGCGGGTAATACGCATCTTCACGTATAATACAATTTCGCCGGGTCCCCTGTTGAGACAGCGCCCAAGTCGTTACGCCATTCGTGCGGGTCAGAACTTACCTGACAAGGAATTTCGCTACCTTAGGACCGTTATAGTTACGGCCGCCGTTCACTGGGGCTTAAGTTCAATGCTTCGCTTGCGCTAACA
>DATESK010000156.1:0-2961 GCA_035270865.1 Clostridia bacterium
ATTTGTAAGATATTGAATTTATGTTATAATGAAAAAATCTAATGAGGTGAAAATGAAAAAAGTTCTTTGGATTTTAGTTTTAATTTTAATTGTTTCTTTGTCTACCGTATTTTCGGCGTGCAACAGCGCGACTCCTCAAGGACTGCTCGGCGACTACTGGGGCAACTATGAACAATTCACTTATAGCGTTACCGACAAAAACAATCCCGATACCCAAATTTTGGGTTCATACTCTCTTGCTATTGAAAAATTTGCAAAAGGCAGCAAAGTAACTTTAGCGGAAGGTTTTGAGCTTTTAGATGTTTCAAACGGCAATTTGATAACAGGTTCTCTTGACATTAACGGCGAAAAAATTGATACCGCCTGCTATTTTGAAATCGCGGATAATAACACTTTTTTAGTTCCCGTTGCAAGCTACCGCAAAGTCGTGAGTGGCACAGATGTCACAATTACCAAAATGAACTATGACGGCACCAACTGCAATTATACTATAACAACCAACGGCGTCATAAAAAGTGGTTCGATAAACAACAAAACCCCGATGTATGATACTAATGAAATTTACAACACCCTGCGCGGCGCATCCACTCTTTCTACGGCATTTTCCATGTCGTTCAATGTTCCAATTCCTGCCGAAAACACCTCGGCAACTCTTACCGCAGCGTGTTCCTCAAACTCAATTCTAACCTCTCCCGATGCAAGCGCAAATGAGCTTTATGGCGAGGGTATAAACTGCTACGCTGTTACGCTCTCAAGAAGCACGGAAGTTCCCGGCATTTCTTACACTCTTTACTACGGTGTAGACCAGATGACGGTTTCCAACTGGAAAATTACCCGCCCGCTCATAAAAATTGTGGAAGGAAAAGTGGAATACAATTTGACAGGAGTGTCCGTTGTTAAGTAGCACTTAGTTGAAACAAATAATAAAATACAGAAAAAGGAACGCAAGCGCGTCCCTTTTTCTTTTCCCCCGTCATCAAACTTATACAATTTTTAATTTACAGAATTTAATCAAAATGGATTGGAGATTGACTTTCTCTGTTTTTACCTTAACTCATTTTTTATTTACAAAATTTAATCCAAATTGTTTATAGATTGACTTTCTCTGTTTTACCTTAACTCATTTTTTATTTCGACAAATGTTTTATCTTAAGTTGTTTTATCTCACGCAATTTGTTTTTGTAACGATATCTAGTCCGAAATATTCACTATCTTTCCGCCCTTAATATCAAAATTTAATTCGCGCGCTACAAGTAAATTGTCTTCACGCACAAGTATCACGGCTGTCGCATCCTTTGCTCCTGCAACCTTTGGACTTTCAATGCTTTCAAAATCTCCAAGATAGCGCGCAATTTCCTCCGCTTTCATATCTTCTCCCAAATAACTTTGCGCACGGTCATAATCACAACACAGCAACCCCTCAAGCAGTAGATACTGCGTTAGACTTGGAATATATTTTCTGTCGTTTGTGTATGTAAATTTTCGCTCAATCAATTTGTACTCGCGCGTATCGTTTTGAAAAGAAAAACTTTCCACTTTAACTCTGCCCAACATATCATACAACTTTGTTTTGGTGGTAAAACCGCCATCAAAAAAAGTGATTTCTTCAGCCAAACCCTGCCATAAAAGTTTGTATTTGTTGTCCGCTAAAATTATTGTTAATTCATTTTTATCTTCCGCTTGTCCCAAAAGCGCAATTAAAACTCCAATGGATAAATTGACAAGTTCAATGCGTGGTTCTTTCATTTCGGCAAGCATATCAAAAGTGGCATTCGAGTATTGATTTTCAAGCAAAAGCCTTTGTTTTGTATCGAAAAATAAAGTCGCGGTATGCTTTAAGCCTTTATCCGTTATTTGTTTTTGCAATATAGCCTCAGGCGTTTGATAACATTCAACCTCTAGTTTGTCAAAAGATAGCTCGAAAAAATCTTCCGCCCATTTTGTAACTGACAGCCCTCCCACGAATTCGGGTTTATCGGTTCGTATCCGCGCGCTTTGTGGCAATTTTTTTCCGCCGATAGGGAAACTTGACAGTATATGTTCGTCATCATCTCCGTCAAAGCGGAAAGACTCCGTTTTCAAAATACCATCAAAAAGTATGTATTCGTCATTAGCGCATTTAACTAAAAAGCTTTTGCTCATAATTTAATTTATATGCAGGGTTGCTGAGTTTTAATTCTATTTAGCATTTATTCCCAGCGACCTGCATATATCCTCCAAAGATTGTTCGGGGTGAATCGCCCTACTAATTGAAAATTCTTCTTTTTGATTTGTGTTTTCGGCGGCAATTTTAGCTGTCGGTTGTTCAGACAAATTATCTCTCGTTGTTTTCTGTTTTGAGGCAACTTTCATTTCTGATTTTAGCTTGTCAAACAAAGAAGTCATCTCCTCTTCTCCGCCACCCAGCCGTTCAACTTCCTGCTTGAACTGCTTTTCTATATCGTTGCCTTTATTTTCTTTCGGCAGAGAAAAATCTCGGGCAAGCAAGTTTTCAAGTTCAAGTGCCGTTGATGTTACAACGCTTTCCATATTCAGCGCGTCTTTACCAAAATGGTAACGCTCCTTTAGTTCTTCGTAGCAATTTGTCCATTTTGCCTGAAATATTCTGAGCCGTTCAATTTCCAACGCATATTGAATTTTAAGTTCCAGCGTCATTTCACTTGCCTTTTCGTTTGCAGCATAAAGACTATTTTTTATTTCATCCTCACGCTCACGAAAAACGAACAGTTGGGACTTTAGTTCGTTATTTTCCTTTTTTATATTTATAAGTCTAGCCTGATTTTCTTTGATTTGATTTTCGTTTCGCTCAGCAAGAACTTTAAGGTAGTCGTGTACCTCTTTTTTGTCGTACCCTTGCTTTACAACTGAAAAAGTGCCGTCTGCGCTTTTAAATTTACTTTTCACACAACCCCCTACAATAATTTTATTTAAGATAAATAAAATGCCCTCTTCTATAATGCA
>DATESK010000157.1:0-6456 GCA_035270865.1 Clostridia bacterium
TGTGGAATTTACGGTATCCAGAATTGAACAAACCACCATTCCGCTGTTGTAAGCGGCCGTTTCATAATAGTGTTCTTCATTTTCACAAATTACCGAGCCGTCAGCTCTATAAAGGCGCATAATACCCGTTCCAAGTTGAACCACACCCTTTCCGCCCGCATAGGTCAATATTAGCTCGTAGAAGCTAGTTGAAGTAACATCGGCTTCGTTTTCAAAATTTATTCCAAAATTGCGGGATAACGAAAGTTTTATGTTAAAATCACGGTCGATAATAAACTGGTCGTAAGTTACTGTTTTTTCCGAACCGCGGTAAAGAGCAAAGCCTACATAAGAAAATCCCGACTTTAGAAAAGCTGCAGCATCAAATGATTTACTTTCGTCATACAAATAATATTCGTTGATAATTGACAACATCATAATGTCGGATTCATAAATTGTGCGCGTATCGGTGTCCGCTTGATAAATCCAGCGGTAAACCTGCCAATATTTGTTTTCAGCCTCGGATGCGCCAAGTTCTTTGTAGAAAAAAGCTTCCTTTGTTCCCTCTGTTTCCTGATGAATATAGAACTTTCCATTTCCAAAATAAGTCGCTTCAATAAAGTCGGTTGTTTTTGTGGAAAAAGCCGTAAATATTCCATTATTTCCCGGTTGAATGATTGTAAGAGACGGAGTTTCAGTTGCATTGTCATTAAGTTTTACGATTTTAGTCTGCGCATAGTTTGTTGAGTTTTTATCGCCAGTAAGCACAACATAATTGTCAAAACCTTGAACATATGAAAGGGCTTTTGCGGAAGAAAACTCCACTCGTCCTATCATTGCTTTTTTTGCAACGCTGTAAATTGGAATTTTGCTATTAAAAAATGATGCCGTGGACGGCGTGGACAGCGTTTGAATGTAAACATCCGCAGTTGGCGCAACCGCGATATATTGAGATGACAAAATTTTACAATATATATCGATTGAACCTGAGAGTGACGCGCCGACAACCTTTGCGTTCACAAGGGGCAACACCCATTCTCTTTTTGCAACATCATAAACACCGATTGAAGTTCCAGTGGTCATAACGGCAATAAATCCGTAGCGCACCTGCATTTGAATTATTTCGGGATTTCCAACAAACAAAGGCTGTGTTTCGCCTTGAACAATGAAATTGAGCAGAGCATAAGAGCCAGATTTACCGTTTGTAATAATAAAACCGTTAACACTTTGTTGATAACCATAATCGGATTCGGGATGATAATTTTCATTGTTTGATAAATAAAGAGAATACCCTTCAGGAAACGAAACATTATATTCCATTTTGGTAAACTCATTCACTTCATCATAATTGACATATAAGTCAAGATAATTTGTTGTGTGCTTTTTATTGCAGGCAGAAAGCAACAGAACTGAGCCTGTCGCAATTATTACTACTGCCAAAATTAAAGCTATAAATTTCTTCATTCCAACCTCAAAATAAGACTGTTTTTGTACCTAAAAATCTAAGCCAATTTTCCATTACACTAAAGTTAGTACAATGCGGTTTCACTATATCGCCGTATTCAAAGAATTTATCTTTACATTCAATATAAGATAAACAATATCACGGAGCAAAATATTTGTCGCGCGCGCGCTGTTTTCATCACATTCAAGCGGGTTTTGCAGGCACTTCATTGTGTTTTGAGGAATTTTTATTCCAAATCTTTCCCCGCAATGAGCGCACAACACTCCATCCGCCTCAGTAAACACCCCTTCACCGTCAAGCATACAGCCACAAGACGAACAAGTGGAAAAATCTAAATTATAACCAAGCGCATTTAGTACGGCCAAAATACACTCGTTGAAAGCTGCATAAGGTTTCACACCGTCAAAGCAAATCGACTTCAAACTTCGCACCACCGCGAGCATTGCATCGCTGTTTGCGTGTCCGTTTATCTGTGTTTTCGATAGTAACTCAAGCATTGCAAAGCCGATATAGTAACTATCCAAATCTTCAGAAATGTTGCTGAAACTCTCAATTTCGGTGCAGTCGCAAACAATATATTTTCCGTTTGAGCCTGCCAACATATATTCGCCAAAACAAAACGGCGTAGTCGCAAATTTAAGTTTTGCAGTAGCCTTTTTTGCACCGCGTGCAACGGCTGTCAATTTGCCGTACTCAAGAGAACAAAGTTCGAGCAGTCTATCGTTTTCGCGGTAGTCCACCACTCGTGTGCATATTGCGGTAGCCTTAAAGTTTTCAGGCATTATTTTAAGTCCTTTTTGTTATAACCCAATTCTTTCATAAGATATTCGCTTTGTCGCCAGTCGGGTTTTACTTTGACAAACAGCGTCAAAAAAACCTTAGCATCTACCATTTCTTCTAAATCCGCACGCGCTTGCGTTGCAATTTCTTTGAGCATTGCGCCAGCTTTCCCGATGATTATTGCCTTGTGTGATGCCTTTTCGCATACTATATCCGCACTTATATCATATATAGGTTTATCCTCTCTTAGCTCGAATTTCATAACTTCAACACCTATTCCGTATGGAACTTCCTTGTCCAATAAGAAAAGTGCTTTTTCGCGGACAATTTCCTGCGCCATAAACTTCATCGACTTATCCGTGTACATATCTTCGGGGAATAATTCCTCGCCCTCGGGCAATATCTTTACCACTTCGGAAAGTAGCTCATCAAGATTTTTATCTTTTTTTGCCGAGATTGGAACAATAGCGCAAATATTTGGAAACGCTTTCAATTTGTCTAAACAAGTAAAAATTGTTTCACGGATAACCGCATCTTCTTTGTTGATTGCGACAATAATTTTTGACTTAGCGGAATTTTCATTCAAGAATCTCTCATCCTCGGATGACACGCCCCGTCCCGCATCAATCACATAGATAACGCCATCGCTGTCTTTCAGGCTTACTTCAACGGATTTCATCATATATTCGCCAAGTTGATTGCGTGTTTTATGAATGCCGGGTGTATCCACAAAAGCAATTTGATAGTCCTCGCCGTTTAATATTCCTAAAATTCTATCTCGAGTGGTTTGAGGCCGCCAAGATACTATTGCAACTTTTTCGCCGACAAGCGCATTTATTAGAGTTGATTTACCTGCATTTGCAAGTCCTGCTATCGATATAAATCCTGATTTCATTTTTTCCTTAATATTCCAATTATTTTGTGTATGTATAGTTTGTTTTGTTCGCTTTTGATTTAGTAATTTTCGCTTTTGATTTAGTACTTTTCATTCGCTTTTTTCGCTTTTGATTAAATATTTTCTACTTTTCGCTTTTGTCTTAGTACTTTTCTTTCGGTTTTGATTTAGTACTTTTCATTCGCTTTTGATTTAGTACTTTTCATTCGTTTTTTTCGCTTTTGATTAAATATTTTGTACTTTTCGCTTTTGGCTTAGTACTTTTCTTTCAGTTTTGATAGTACTTTTTATTCGCTTTTTTGTTATTCTAACGGCGAATTTTACATTTCTGCAATATATTTTCCTGCATTACAAACATTTCGCAGTCCTCGCTTCTATCTTCCTCGTGGTCATAGCCCAAAATGTGAAGCAAACCGTGTACTGCTAAAAATGCGGTTTCCCGTTCAATGCTGTGTCCGTACTCATAAGCCTGTTCCTCGGCGCGCTTTCTGCAAATAACAATAGAACCTAAAAGCAGTTTACCGCCCTCATCACAATCGTACTCGTTAAAATCTTCACACGATACGGGAAGTTTTTCAATTTGAAGATAAGGAAAACTTAGAACATCAGTTATTTTATCCACATTGCGCTTTTCCAAATTTAAGGCTTGAATTTTATCTTCTGTTACAAAACATATTTCAACCTCGAAAATATCTTTTTGCTTAAGTATTTTTAAGGTAGCTTTGTAAACTTTTTTAATTAGCTTTTCTTCACGCTCAGTCGCGCCGAAAAATTCTATCATACTATCTTTTCAACCTCTTTATTGTAGGCTTTTTTTCTGTTTCATAGCTTATGCGGGTATGGTGAACAGAGGGCATAACATTGATAATGGTTTGCTTAATCTTTGAAATTTCTTCAAGTGTTATAGGACATTCATCAAATTGTCCTTGTTTCATTTTATCATCAATCAAGGCGTCAATCTTAACCAAAAATTCTTCCTTAGTGGGTGGCATATAAGCTCGAAAAGCCGCTTCCGCCGTGTCTGCAATCATAATTATAGCGGAAATTTTGGAGCTTGGTTTTGGGCCAGGATAAACAAAATTATCTTGTGAGAGGGTGCCTTCAGTAAGTTTCAAGGCTTTTTGGTAAAAATAGCTAACCGATGAAGTGCCGTGATGTTCCTTTGAAACCTTGACAATTTCTGCGGGCAGTCTGTATTGCTTGTTCAAAATCTCGCCGAACATTGTATGTGATGTTATCATACTGACGCTGACCTCGGGAATAAGTTCGTCATGCGGATTGTAATTCGATTGGTTTTCAACAAAATATATAGGCGCTTTAAGTTTGCCGACATCGTGATAGTATGCGCACGCCTTGGCTAGTCGCGGATTATCGTTTATTGCCATAGCACAGCTTTCCGCGAGCGTTCCAACAACAAGTGAGTGGTTAAATGTTCCAGGAGCTTCGCTTGCCAAACGCTTGAGTAAAGGTTGATTCAAGTTGCAAATCTCATCTAAGCGGAAATCATCGGCAATATTAAAAATGCTTTCAAACACCGCAAGCAAGGGCATAAATAGCAGAATAGAAAGTAAGTTCGCGCCTATTGCCCAAAGCACATTATAAAGCATTTGAATGTTCAAAATTCCCGTTGCGATTGTCGCTGCAACCACAAGCGGAAGTGATATAAGTCCTGCAACAAAAGCGTATATGATAAATTTAATTCTAGTTAAATGTCTTGTAATAAAATAAATTATACTAATTGAAGAAATAAGATTGCATATAACTGCGGTGATTATGCTAAGGGTTGTAAATTCCGAAAAACCGCCCCTAAATATGCAGGAAACCGCAACCAACATTGATAATCCCGTAACGCTGCAAATTGCTGACCTTGTGCTTAAAAGTACGCCGATTAGCAAACCGCACAGCGCAATCGGCATAGCATATACATTTAGAAAATCAATAGCCGCTAAGCATATTGCATAAGTTATGACAATAACAATCGTGATTAAAACAAAATCCGAAGTGTTTTTGAATGCTTTATTATCAAAAAACGCAAGCGATAAAAATAAGCACAAAAGCACAAAGTAGTTGGACAAAAATAAGCCTACCGTAATTGGAATACGCTCGTTTTGAAACTCTGCTACAAAATTTTCGGAAAATATGGATAAGGCAAACAAAGTAATGGCAAAAGTTGCAAGAATTAAGGGAATTTGGCATAGGATAATAAACCTTATTCGTTTTATCTTTTCATTTTGAATTGAATAAATATTCTCCATAGTACCCCTTTGCCCTCGGGCAGTTTTCTGATTGTAGCGTGTTTTCGCGTCTATAATTTGCTGTCTTAGTTTTGCTACTTTACGATTTATCTTATTTGTGGTTTTGATTAGACCACATACGCGAGTATTGCTACTTCGATATTTACGCACAATTTGTTAGTTTTAGTATTATCTTTTATCGCGTTTATAACAAGTTGTCATCCGCTGATTTTGACTTCGCACTCAAGTCTAACTGTCACAATGTATCCGTCCGTTGTTTCTTTATGAATAAACCATTTGTCGGTTACAATCTCACCGCGATATAGTGTTGATTCAATCTTTAGCTGTGCTGTTTTTTCCTGCTGTTCCACCCTGCCGATAGTGTTTTGCCATTCGGATTTAGGAAAGAAAACGCTTCGTTCGATGTAAATCTTTCCAAAAACTTCTCCGCTTGCGTGAGTTGCCACGCTTTCTTCGCCGACAAGTATAAATCCGTCAATCAATACTTCACCGACATTCACAACATCGCCGTACTTTACAACTGCCGTGCCTGAATAAACTATTGTCCGCGTTATAGTTGCTTGGCGGGTTGATTTTACCGTATACCCCGATTTCAAAAGAAATTCGGGAGGCGGAAGTTCCTGCTGAAGTTCAACAATAATTGCCGTGCCCTGCCTTGTTACCTTGGCATAAGATATACCTTTTAGCGCAAGAAGTTTTTCTTCGATTCCTCCGCAATCAAGCGACCACAAAAAGCCTTGTTTTGCCGCGCCCATACTTTGCAATATTTCCATAGTTTGAGCTTCGTACTTCGTGTTATTTATGCTAATGGATAAAACAAGATGCGGATACAGCACTAACATTGCAATGGAAATCAAGATACCTGCGATAATCCCTACGCGCGAAACTACGCGCGCGAGCGTGGGCGCAATTCCTTTTCTTTCCAATATCTTATAATTATACAACAACTCATCTAAAATAGCAATAATCTTGCGTTCATCTTTTTCGCGACACCAAAAAGAAAGCGAGCGCGCTTGACTTGACGCGCCAAAAATAGCGCTTACGCTTCGCAACTTTTCAAACAACCGCGCGTGGTTTAACCC
>DATESK010000158.1:0-2095 GCA_035270865.1 Clostridia bacterium
CTATCTCCACCATATAAAAAAAACCGCGCGCATTTGGGGTTGCGCGCGTGTAACTTTTTTATTTAGTTTTAATTACGCATTTAGTTTGTTTAACATAAAAGAGGCGTAAATTCCGTAACCTCGGGTTGGATCATTAATGAAAACATGGGTTACAGCACCAATTAACTTTCCGTTCTGCAAAATTGGGCTTCCGCTCATTCCTTGCACTATTCCGCCTGTTACTTCCAAAAGTCTAGGATCGGTAACATTGAAAACTATTCCTTTTTCAGACAGCGAATTTTGCTGTGAACATTTCACGATTTCAATATCATAATATTGCGGTGTCGTTCCTTCAATGGTTGTGTAAATTTGCGCTTTGCCCATTTTGACATGGTTTTTGTTTGTTACTAATACTTTTTCCATCTTGTGATTGCCACTAAAAGTACCAAAAATTCCGAATGAAGTATTGTGTTCAATAGTTCCCACAGATGTTGCAAGTTTTGAAAATCCGCCCTTCAATCCGCCTGCCTTGCCACGCTCACCCTTTATAACACCCGTTACTGTCGCCTCGTATATCTGCCCTTGACTTAGTTCAAACGACAAGCCACTTTCGCTGTCGGTTATGCGGTGTCCTAATGCACCGTATTTATTATCTAAAGTGATAAAAGACAGAGTTCCTATTCCGTTTACTTCCTCTTTTATCATTATGCCGATTCTATATGTGTTTGTAAGTTTATCAAGCAAGGGAGTAATATCTACACTTCGAGTCATTTCCCCGCGCTTTAGTGACAGCTTAACGGGCTTGTTATCTAATATTGAGTTTTTCAATTCTTGAAGTGTTTTTACAATTTTACCGTTCACTGCAACAATCATATCTCCGACAAGTATATCTCCGCTGCGTTCTGGCATCTTTGCACCTTCAACTGTTATTACATCGGTCAATCCCACAACTATAAGTCCTTCACCGCGCACAGATATGCCAAGAGGTATACCGCCTAAATAAACTTCTTCGCCAAAAACAATATTATCTGTGTATAAAGGATAGTTGGCGTCGTTCTCTGCCTTTGCAAAGTTGGGATTTGCTTGGGTAAAAGTAAAGGCGAGAAACGCAAAAAGCAAAAGGAATAATGTAGATACGCAAAGTTTACTTTTTTTCATATTATTATTGTTTTTCAAGATTGCACTTCTATGAAAACAAAAAATGGAAATAAAGAAAAGTCGATTCTACAATCAAAACAAAGAATGAGCAAATAAAAGTCAATTCCCGACATCCTTCGACATATACTATACCATTCATCTCAAGGAGAACGAAATGCTTGAAGGCTTTTTCCTACTGCTCAAGAATCTATTGATTTTTTCATCATATGTGGACAACAAAAATTCTTTTCCAAAACCGCTATCAAAGGAAAAGGAAGCAGAATATTTGCTACAAGCTCAAAACGGCGATAATGAAGCTAAAGAAATGTTGATTAGGCACAATCTTAGATTAGTCGCGCATATAGCTAAAAAATATACCAACTATCCCGACAATGACGAACTCATTTCGGTTGGTTCAATAGGACTTATCAAAGCAATCAACAGCTACAAACTCGGAAAAGGCACACAGCTTGCAACATACGCTTCAAAATGTATTGAAAACGAAATTCTTATGACTTTGCGCGCGGGAAAAAAACATAGAAGTAACATATCTTTGCAAGAGCCTGTCGGGGTTGACCGCGAGGGCAACGAGATTACTCTTATTGACCTAGTTTCCACGGAAGCGGACACAGTCATTCAAGGCGTGGAACAAAACATTTTGATGGAGCGGTTGTTAGACTTAACAAAAACAATATTGGACAAGCGTGAATATCACATAATCGTTCAACGCTATGGGCTGGGCGGAACACCCGCCCTTACACAAAGGGAAGTCGCAGAAAAATTTCAAATTTCCCGCTCATATGTATCACGCATAGAAAAACGCGCTTTAGACAAAATCCGCGCGCACATAAAAAAGGAAGAACTTTATTTTGATTAGTAAGAACTTTATTTGACTTGTAAGAACTTATTTGACTTGTAAGAACTTTATTTGACTTGTAAGAAAAACTTATATTGACTAAGATAATGGAAACTATATTTT
>DATESK010000159.1:0-5096 GCA_035270865.1 Clostridia bacterium
ATCTTAAAGGGGCTAATTTATGTACAAAAGAAAAAGTCTGGCTTTCAAGCTGCTTTTAACATTTTTTACATTAGCAGTAATCGCAACCACCCTTGCAACTGGCACTCTTGCGTCATTTTCCGCTACTTACACTTGGCAATCCAATCAAGGAACTATAGGCACTTTTGACTATGAGGATACGTCGTTATCTATAAATTTGTTTGATGAAAATCCTATATATCCTGCAAACAGCGGCTCAGCGATGCTCACAGGGGCAAACTTTGGGGATAGCACGTTAAGTTGGGGTTTTGCCGAAACAAACGCTTCAAATCTTCCAATATTGTTTTATGTTGATAACGGAACTGATCTGTGCGGTTTTTATTCTTCATACGACTTTGCAACCGCATTTCCCGCGCTGTACTTAAACTTAGACGCTTCAAATTATATTGCTTGTTCACAAGTTTCCACTTTGTCCTCAACACTCGCCTCAAACTTTGCAATCGGGTATAGCATATGTTGGATTTGGCCTGATAAACTTTTTTCTTATGCCGATAGCATATACAGCGAAGTTTTGGACAATCCGTCCGTCAACAATTTCAAAACAAACAACGAAAATTTGTGCAAATCAATCGTTAACTACAACTATGACAATCCTCAAGTGCTTCCACAACTAACCAGCACGCAAGCAAAGTTTAATCATATAGCAACTGCTACGATAACAGACGGTTATTCAATTTCCGCCCTAGTAGGTTCAAGCGTTAGCGTATCAAATGGTCTTTTAATGAGCGACTTGTCATATTTGAAATTATTTAGCGCAGCAAGTGCAAATTTCATCACGCCTACTGCAGATTATGTTTTGGCAAGCGGGGACTACTATTTGTTGTTATCATCTACTCTGTCGGTTTCTACTCTAAAAACTAATCTTGCCGCATCGGGCTTAAATTGTCAAATAGTCGGCAACATCGGCGCAGATGATTTCACTGCATACTACAAAAATGCTGAAAGCACGGAAATTTCAATAAACAATAGCGGTACTGCTGCAAAGCCCGCAGTCAAAATTTTTCCTAGCATGTCGACCTCATCGCCCACAATTTCAGTTGTGATAACCGCTGAAGTTTCCATTTAATATGTTGAAAGACAAGTTGAAAAAAATGGTCAGGCGTACACTTTATGTTTGTTTGTATACTGCGCTAGCCGCCATTATCCTTTTAAGTTTTGACATATTTGCTCAGTCGAAAATCAATTCCAATAATCTGCCGAGTTTGTTTGGCAGAAAACTTTTGGCTGTGCAAACGGACGAAGCTAAAATTATTGCCTTAAGCGGAGATTTGGTTGTGCTAAAGTGCGTAAGCGCGGACGAATTGTATGTCGGCGACAGTGTCGCCGCCAAAACTTCACGGGGTATCGTGCTTGGAACTATCAAAAAAGAAATGTACTATAACAGCACAAACTCTTATGTGATTGAAAGCGCAAGCAATAGCGGCGGCAGTTATATCCGCATTATAAGCGCGCAAAATATTGAGGGAAAGGTTCACGGGAAAATCGGTAATCTTGGCAATATTACCACAGTAATTCAACGCTATTATATTGTAATAATTATATTTGGAAGTTTATTCTTTTATTTTATGGTGTACGACATTTTGACAAACTTAATTTCAAAGCCGAATTTTTTATCTGCTACTATTGCGTAAAATTTCTAACTATTAAATTTGCAATCCCTTCTATGCTTTGACATTTCGCCATTTGGAGCATATACTTGTCGCTATGAGTTATTTTGACGGCAAATTAAATATATCAGTTGCAAGCGCGAGCGGAATCGAAGCCGTAACCAAAAATGAATTAGTCGGTCTTGGTTATGCGCCAGGCGGTGCGAACAACGGCCGAATTACATTTAGTGGCAGTTTTTTAGATGTCGCAAGATGCAATATGTTTTTGCGTACCGCAGGTAGAGTTAGAATCAACATCGCGGAATTTTCCGCCACTACATTCGACGAATTATTTGAGGGCAACTCTAATGTAAGGTGGGAAGAAATTCTGCCTCAAGACGCTAAGATTATTGTTACCGCCAAATCATATAAAAGCGCGTTATTTTCTATGTCCGCAATTCAAAGCATAACGAAAAAAGCAATCGTTGAGAGAATGAAGAAAAAATTCAGCATAAATGTTTTGGAAGAAAGCGGAGCGACATATTCTTTTGAAGTTAGTATTGTAAACGATATAGCGACAATCTCCCTTGACACTTCAGGCGTTGGACTGCACAAACGGGGCTATCGAACTATGGTGGGAGAGGCGCCGCTTCGTGAAACTACTGCCGCGGCTATGCTTTTGCTTTCCTTTTGGAAGTGGGACAAACCACTAATAGACCCTTTTACAGGTTCGGGAACTATTCCTATTGAAGCTGCGCTCATTGCAACAAACTCCGCTCCTGGACTTAACAGACATTTTGCATTTGAAGAATTTCCAAATGCGCCGAAACTTACTGCAAAAGACGAAGCGCAACAGCTTATCATATCCGATAGAAAGCTAAGGATTTCAGGATTTGACATAGATCCTAAGGCAATAAAGCTTGCAAATCTCCACGCGGAAAACGCGGGTGTAAAAGACTTAATCCACTTCCAAACTGCGGATATGCGCACCGTTTCATCGCGTTTTTCGTATGGCGTTATCGTTTCAAATCCGCCTTACGGCGAAAGGCTTATGAAAGGCGCGGAACTTTTTGAGTTATACAAAGACTTCGGAAAAATGTTTTCAAGTCTTGATGATTGGAGCGCGTTTGTGATAACTAGTTGTCTTTCCTTCGAAAAACATTTCGGGAAACGAGCGGACAAATGGCGCACGCTCTACAATTCGGAACTTGAGTGCCGATTTTATTCTTTCTACGGCAATCCTCCCCGCCGTGACACTAAACAACAAATTGTTGATAATCAAATAAACTCAAGCCCAATCAACGAAAATTCAAACAGCGCTAAATATAGCAATGATAATTTAAGCAGCGAAAATTCAAGCAATGATACTTCAAACAGCGATATTTTAAGTAATGAAACTTTACGAGGCGGGAATTGTTTAAGATAGCAAGAGTTGGAAAACACCTATGGGAAGAACCCGTAATTTCGGGCGATAGGGGTAGCGGAACTATCTTTTTTTCGGGTTGCACAATGAAATGCGCATACTGCCAAAATTATGAGATTTCGCACGGCAATAAGGGCATAGAGATAAGTGAAGATAAACTCGTGCGCTTAATGCTGTGGCTTCAAGATAGCGGAGCGCATAATATAAATCTCGTAACGCCCTCGCGTTATGCGATAAGCCTTGCAGGTGCGCTAGAGAGCGCTAAATCACAAGGACTTGTTATTCCCGTTGTTTATAACACTTCGGCGTATGAGAGAGTTGAAGTTTTGCGCCCACTTCAAGGGCTTGTGGATATTTATCTTCCCGATATGAAATATGTTGATAATGCGCTAGGTAAAAGGTTGTCGTGCGTGCCAAACTATTTTGAGGTTGCAAGCGAAGCAATCCGCGAAATGCGCCGTCAACAGCCTAACGATATTTTTGATGGCGATTTTATGATGCAAAGGGGAGTTATTGTCCGTCACCTAATTTTGCCCACGCACGCAGACGACAGCAAAAAAGTGCTTGACTTCATCGCAAGTGTCGATAACAGCTTATATGTGAGTGTTATGGGACAATATTTTAAGACTTTATGGATAGAAGAACAAAAAGAAAAATTCCCCGAACTTCAAAACCGACTTGCTCAAAGCGAGTATGACGAGGTAATGGAACATTTTTTCGATATAGACCTTGTCAACGGGTTTTCACAGGAACTTGACAGCTCAACGGAAGACTATGTTCCCTCATTCGATTTAGGCGAATTACAAACTTTGCTTAACTCAATTTAGTTTCATTTTTTCCAAATAATCAATAAAAAATTTCAAACCCGATAAAGTTCAAAAATAGGTTTCCAAAAATATTAGCATATGTAACTGTAAAATAATGCTCAAAAAGTAGTGTTTTTTCCGCTAAAAATCTAAAAAACATTGCAAATTGCTATTGCATCACCGATTTTCTTGTGATACAATTTAAGAAAGGAAAAATCTAGACTAAGGTAGTTACATATGAGAGTAGCAATTATCGGTGGAATAGGATGCGGAAAAAGCACGGTCTTGGAAGCGATCAAAGAGCTGGGTTTTGCTGTTCGTTCCGCAGATGAGATAAACCGTCAACTTCTAGAAGACCAACAATATTTAAGACTGCTCGGCGCGGCATTCCCCGATGTGGTTGTCGGCGGAAAAGTTGACAAAGACAGTTTGCGCGCCCAAATTTTTTCTGATCCGTCAAAACGATATATGCTCAATAATATTGCTCATCCGCTTATTAGGCGAAAAATTGCTTCGTTCAATGATAATCCGCTTTTTGTGGAAGTTCCTCTCATCGTTGAAAGCGGTATGCACGAGGACTTTGATGAGTTGATTTTAGTTCGCTCTAAAATGTCAAAGCGAATAAAACGGCTTAAACAGCGTACGAGAATGAAAGGTTATATTCGTAAAATCATTTTTTCCCAAATGCCGGAGAAAAAGTTGCTGTCCTTTGCCACAATAACAATCAATAATAATGGAACGCTTGACGAATTAAAACAATCCGTCAAAGAAGTTGTGGACTACATAATTTACGAAAATAAGTTGTCGGAAAGCAAAAATGTCAACAATTTGACAGATACTAAAGCCAAAAGCGCGGGAAGCCGAAACGCTAAACTAAGCGCAGAAAACCAAAACGACAAGAATTTGCCAAATACGGGAAGTGCAGGCGAACAGCGGATTTAGTTAGACTGCACGATAAGAATTTGCCAGAAAGTACAGGCGAACGACGATTTAGTAATTAAACTACCAAATTTATTATAGATTGCAAAAAAAATGAGAGGTTGACCTCTCATTTTTAATTTGTAACGCCAAGTTTCAACTTTGGTGCGAGGGACGGGACTTGAACCCACAATACCGTTACCAGTACTAGAACCTGAATCTAGCGCGTCTGCCAATTTCGCCACCCTCGCAAATGAGCATTTAAATAGTATATCAATTATGCCGCCTTGTCAAATAAAAGCTTAATGTTTTTGTATAGGTGGC
>DATESK010000160.1:0-2301 GCA_035270865.1 Clostridia bacterium
AGTGTTCCGTCCTCAAGCAGTTTGTTATACTCACGGCTTTGGATTCGTCCCGTAATCGTTATGCGGTCGCCCACGGCGAACCCGCCTGCGTACCTCGCATTTCGTCCCCACGCAATGCAAGGAATGTAATCCGACTTGTTATATGCGCGGTTAACAGCGACGAGTAAATCGCAAATCTCGCGCTTAAACGGAGTCGTGCGATATACTGGCTGTTTGCAAATAAAGCCCGAAATTTTGATTATATTAGGATTTTGTTCGTGGTCGACATCCAAAAGCTCCCTGACAAACACCCTCAATATCAATCTGCTTTTTCCGTCCTCCGCCTTGTTGTAACTACGGAATTGCCCGATTATTGCGACTTCGTTACCTAGCGCCGCTGCGCTTCCCACCAGTAGTCTTTCGCTTATCGTTAGCGGAATTTCATCCTCTTGGTCGCTTAGCCGCTTCACAGACAGCGTAAGTTCATAGAAACCCTCTCCCATAACCTCGTGCGAAAAAACAGGCTCAGACACGATTTTTCCCGATAAGTACACTTTGTTGTTTAACAGTTGCTCGTAATTCATAACTTACCCCCTTTATCACCGCTTGACGCGTGTTGTATTCCATTGTTATCGATATAGTAGTTTTCCGTAAGCACTAGGTCGGATAGCTTTACAAAACTAAAACCTCTATTTTTCAGACCCATAATGACTAGTGGCAGAGCGTTTAGCACATTATCCGAGTTGTTGTGGAAAAGAACTATATCTCCATTCTTTGCTTTAGGTACAACCCTATTCACAATTTCCGCTGTGGATACGCCTTTCCAATCCAAGGTATCAATCGACCATTGCACTCCAACCATATCTAGCGAACCTAACATATCGAGAAGTTTATTATTGTAATCCCCAAAAGGTGCGCGGAAATATTTTGGAATTATTCCCGTTATTCTTTTAATTCTTTCATTGACTGTAGAAATTTCTTTATTCATTTCTTCAACGGAAAGTTTTGGCATATTCAAATGATTGTTGCTGTGGTTTCCTATATCCAGTCCTGCATCTGCTATCATTTTTGTTTCTTTTTCATAGCGGTCAATCCAAAATCCCACAAGAAAAAATGTGCCGTCCGCTCCGTTTTCATTCAATATTTTAATTATTCCCTCTGTCTTATCCGCACCCCAAGCAGCGTCAAAGGTTAGAGCAATAACCTTTTTGTCGGTATCTACACCATAAACGGGAACTTTTCGTGTACTCTGTCCAAAGAAAACGGCTGAAGCCTCGCCAATGCTTACCGATAACACAAACACAACAAAAGCCATAACCATTAAAATTGAAAAAATTAAATTTTTTCTTTTAAGCACAATAAACATTCTTTACCTCATTTTAATGCAAAAGTATTTGCCAAGTTTGCCTATATTTGTCGTAATTACTGCTTTTGTGTCAAAAACCCACGACAATTTTTGCAAACCTTTAAGCCTGAAATAGTAGCCAGTTGTAGCATACCAAATACTATGCTGATTTTTAATGCGTTATGCCAAAGCCTTGACTTCAAAATTTGTTTATGTTATAAGTTGCTTATGAGTTCTAACAATGTTGAAAATATTACGCAAGCTAAAGTGCTATCTCGCAGTCGCTATATAGCGTTAACAATTTTATTATCAATCGCCATGAGCGGTGCTTTGTCGGTTTTTTTATTAGTGTTTATATATACTATTACAATGACTTTAGCGACATCTTCTGCAATGATTTTTTTCATTTTATTTGGAGTTGCGACTTTTGCTCTTGCGCTTTATATGCTGTGTTTTATTGGAATATCATCGGTTAGAAAAAAATACGGTTTGAAACCTTTATTAAGCGAAACGGCAAAACCAAACGCAAAAAGTTCGCTCAATCCTCCCAAAGAAAAGGCAACAATCAGCGCAGTTTTTCGATTAACTAATTTTGTAATTTTTGTTGTGGGAGTACTTTCAATTGTCATATCAGCAGCGCTAGGCGCGATTTCCTCAAATGGTTGGACACGGGAATTTTATTCATACCGCGAAGAAAATGGATACTATGGTGTAACAAAAAAAATTGAGCTTGGTTTTGTTCCAAAAGATAACTTAAAAATTGAACTTGACACAAAAAATGCCGTGATAATTTATGACGAAAATATTACTGAAATTATGTTTGTGTTTTATAATGAATTTGAAAAACAAGTGCATATAATACAAACTGAAAATGCCCAAACTGTCACGGAAACCAAACCGCCCGACATATCAGGCGCGCTTGAAAAAATGATGTTTTTTGTGTTTTTATCGTCAAAGACTGAAAAGCAAATAAAAAT
>DATESK010000161.1:0-6786 GCA_035270865.1 Clostridia bacterium
ATCGTTTAATATCGTTGTAACCTCATCAGGTTTGAACTTATACGCCACCGCCCACTTAGGAAACTTCTCGGTAAAACCAAGCCTCTCCCGTTCGGTTTTGTCATCTACTTTGAAAACCACACCGTCAATGAGATAATCAAGCGAGCCTCTTTTTTCTTCGGTTTTAGCAGCAAATGCCATTGCATCATCTTCGCTTAAAATTACTTCAAAATCACCGCCCAACTTGAAGCCTTGTTCTTGTATAAATTCACGCATTGACTGCTGTGTAGGAAAATACTTGTCGGAAGCCCCGATATTGTAGCACATAACATCTAGATTTCGTGTTGCAGTAACTTTAGGATCTAAATTGCGAATTGCGCCAGCTACGCCGTTTCTTGCATTCTTAAGAGGTTCTTTTGCTCTTTTATTATACTTTTCAAGCACGCTAAGGCGCATAATTCCTTCGCCTTGTACTTCAACTTGTCCCTTGTAGTCAATAGTTAGCGGCACACTTTTAATTGTTTTAACTTGTTCCGTAACAATTTCGCCGACTTCGCCGTTTCCGCGCGTTAATGCCTTAACCAACTTGCCATTTTCATACAGCATATTGATAGTAAGTCCGTCAAATTTGTATTCGGCTGTCATTTTTGGAAAATAGCCTAATGATTTTTTTATACGCAAAACCCAGTCGTTAAACTGTTCCGAATTTTGGCATTTATCAAGGCTGTATAACTTATTTAGGTGTTTGGATTGTTCAAATTTTTTAAGAGGCTCGCCGCCAACACGGCGTGTGGGAGAATTCTCAAGCACAATTCCCGTTGACTTTTCAAGGCTTAAAAGTTCATCATACAGTTTGTCATATTCGGCATCGGAAACAATAGGCTCATCTAAAACATAATACTGATAAGCATAGCGATTAAGAATTTTAACAAGTTCCTCTATTTTTTGCATAAATTCCCTTAATGGTTTTAATTCTATCCTTTTTAATTACAAACAAATATTAATTGCAAATAAAATAATTACTATTTGAAAATCATTCGTTTTCATCAACGATAGTCAAACTTTTAATTGCAATTGCAAGCGCAAATTTTTTGACGCCAAGACCTTGAAAAGCGATTGCACAAATTTTGTCCTCTCCCTCGCCGCTTGTTGAAATAATCATTCCTCTGCCAAATTTATTATGTTCAACAATGGTATCTTTTTCAAATGCGTCAAAATCGTAATTTTGCACTTTTTTAGTGTTTTTCGCGGTGTTTTTAGCCATTTGTGCGCTCATTCTTTCGGATTTTGAGGCGAAATTTATTCTTCCCTCGCCAAATTTCATATCATAAATTTGGTCGCTTTCGGAATACTCTGAACGGATTCCCGACTTAGTACGCTCACCTTTCATTTCATCAATAAAGCGACTTCTAGGGTAGCTTTCGACTGCATTAAAACGGAAGCGGCTTCTTGCCCAAGTAACAAACAACTTCTTTCTAGCGCGCGTAATTGCCACATAAACAAGCCTGCGTTCTTCTTCAATTTCTCCGCTGTCTAAAGCTCTTTTGGTGGGAAAAATTCCGTCCTCAAGCCCTATGACAAACACATTTTCAAATTCCAAACCTTTGACTGCGTGAACGGTTGCGATAGTAACATAATTATCATCGTTCATATCGTCAGAATCAGATACGAGTGCGACAGACTGCAAAAAGTCGTCAATAGTCGATTGCGGATTGTCTTTTTCAAATCCTGCAACGGCTGTGACAAGTTCTTCCATATTTTCAAGACGGTTTTTGTCGTCATCATTTCCGCTTGATAGAACATTGCGAAGTCCCGATATTTCAAGCACTTCCATCACAAATTCTTGTGGAGCAAGTTTTGACTTTTGTTCTATCATTTTGTCAATACAATCTTTGAATAATAAATATTTTGATTTTGTTGTCGATGACAATAAAGAATTTGACACGCTCGACAACGCCGTGTATAAATCAACTGCACCGTCATTTGTCAATTCTTCAAGTTGAGATAGTGCAACATCGCCTAGCCCTCGCTTGGGGTATGATATTGCTCGCAAAAAGCTCTCATTATCTTTAGGATTGACAGCAAGTCTAATGTATGCAAGTAAATCTTTGATTTCTTTTCTCTCAAAGAATTTGAAACCGCCGAACATTTTATACGGTATGCCATATAAGTTAAAGTTTTCTTCAAATATACGCGTAAGTGAGTTTGCGCGCACTAAAATCGCAAAATCGCTGTACTTTTCGCCCATACTGACAAATCGCGCAATATTTCTTGCAACAAAATCCGCTTCTTCGCGTTCGTTGTATGCTTCAAAATAAGTTACACTGTTGCCACTACCTTCGCTTGTCCAAAGTTTTTTAGCGTTACGCTCGCGGTTATGCCCAATAACATTATTCGCTGTTTTCAAAATTTCGGGCGTACTGCGGTAATTCTGCTCAAGTTTGAACACTTTGGCATCCTTAAACACATCGGGAAATTCTAAAATATTGCTAATAAGCGCGCCTCGCCAACTGTAAATACTTTGGTCTTCATCACCAAC
Organism: Clostridia bacterium; assembly: GCA_035270865.1. Taxonomy (GTDB): domain Bacteria; phylum Bacillota; class Clostridia; order Christensenellales; family CAG-917; genus STD2-102. The sequence goes on from DATESK010000161.1 coordinate 2,519, forward strand.
AACAAACAAATTGTGATGCAAATCGCTTAGCAGTTTTACAAGTTTGAACTGCAACATATTTGTATCTTGAAATTCGTCAACATTGATGTATTCAAATCGTGTTTGGTATTTCTTTAGAACTTCGGGAAAGTTTTCAAATAAAACGACCGCTTTCCAAAGCAAATCATCAAAATCAAGCGCGTTAGACGCCTTTAGTTCCTTTTCATAGTTTGCATAGATAGTTCTAATGTCGTCAGCGTCAACAAATTCATTCTTTATTTCTTGATAGTATTCGTTTGCATCCATTGCCGCATTTTTAGCGCGCGAAATGTGCCACATAAAAGTGTTAAGCTGTTTTGGGTCAATAGACGGTAAGGTTTTTAATATGCGTTTAACAACGCGTTCACTCTCAACTTCGGTGTATATTGAAAAGTTTTTATTATAGCCAAGCCATTCCGCTTCTACTCTTAAAATCCGTGCGCAAAATGAATGGAATGTACTAGTCCAAACGCGCGAATCTCCGCTTAATACATTTGAAATCCGCAACTGCATTTCCGCTGCGGCCTTGTTTGTAAATGTGATTGCCAAAATATTATATGGTGAAACGCCCTCGCCTACCAAATGAGCGATTCGTTCTGTCAAAACTCTGGTTTTCCCACTGCCCGCACCCGCTAAAACTAGAATATAGCCGTCTTTTTCGACAACAGCAGATAGCTGTTCGGGATTTAATTTTTTAGATAAATTATTCATATATTTATTATACCACAAATAACCTTAAATTCAAACAAAATTGGCGCTTGAATAATTCATAATTTAGTGCTATGCTTTGTATAGTATATAAATAAATGGGGGTGGAATATGGGATTTTTTAATATTTTTAAGCGCAAGAAGCAATCAAAAGAAAATGTTTTCGTAAATGCTGAAATCGAGAAGGAAGAGAATAATGTTCTGGATTCAGAAATTGTGGCGGAAGAGAATGATGTTTTAGATGCAGAAGTTTTTGAAGATAATGTTACTGCACAAATTATAACCTCGACTATACCGCAAGATGTTGTCAATGAAGTGGTAGTACCTAAAGAAATAGTACAACCTGCATCTGTTGACAAAACCGACAACGATAATAAAGTTGCAGACATAGTAACCGCAGACAATACGGCATCTTCATCCAAAGCACCTGCAAATAGCGAGAAAAAAAACGCCGTTGCGGAAAAGAAACCTGCTCCTGCGACTAAATCTGTTCCTGTAGCAGAAAATAAACCTGCTCCTGTAGCAAAAAATAAACCTGCTCCTGCGACAAAGGCTACTCCTGCGACTAAACCGACAGTTGAGAAAAAGCCCTCTACTCAAACCAAGACAGCATCGACAGAGAATAAACCTGTTGCGGAGAAAAAGTCCGCTTCCGCAGTTGCTGCCACAACAGCAGAAAAAAAGCCCGTGACAAAATCCACTCCTAAAGAGAAGGTTTCTGCTCCTGCTGCTGCGACTAAACCGACAGTTGAGAAAAAGCCCTCTACTCAAACCAAAACAGCATCGACAGAAAATAAACCTGTGGCGGGAAAGAAAACCACTCCTGCTGCTAAAAAATAACAATCTGTATGCGTTTTAAGCGAAGATTAAAAGATTGATTTTGTAATAAACTGCAACAAATGTAATAAATAACACATTAAAAAAGAAGGACAAATTTGTCCTTCTTTTTTGCTATAATTTTTGACTTCTACAACTTACGCATTGCCGACAACTGTCCGTATTGTGATTTTAGGTGTTACTGTCGGCACAGTTTCAGTTATTTCATTATTACTTGCGTCAAGTCTTATTCCGCGAGATACATTTATAATAAGCGGTATCGCAGTGATGTAGCCTGTTCCAAGAGTGCGGCCTTCTATAGCTAATCGCATACTTGTCTTGCTTCCATCATGTTTTCCCATTAAAATAGCACCTTCGCGTTGTGTTGGTGAGGATATTAGCTGAAGTACTTGCTTATTGCTATTTTTGGGCAATGGTTTAACTAACTCAACGTTAGGTCCTAACACAAATCGCGACCAACCAGCAAAGGCAGGCACATCCATTCTTTGTTTATAGTTGAAAGATTGCCAACTGCCAAAATTACGATAGACCCTAGTATTATATACTGTTTGAGAATTTACAAGTCTTAAAGAATTATTTGCTTTTGTAACCGCCGTGCTTGCAACTTGCGGTTTCTTCGCAGTTTCATCTCTCAAAACATAACTGTATTTGAAATTTTTAGAATTTCCGTTCAAATTGAGATACATAATTTCAACGGCAAAATCTGCTATATCCACGCCGTTAGTTTCTTCAAGGGTTATTGTAAATGAAACGGGGTTCGCCGAAGTCATTTGCGCTAAGTTCGCAAAAAGCATAACGGACTTGAATTGCGTACTCTGCCCCGGCAAAAGATTTGCACTAAAGTTAGTATCTACATATTGAACTGTTGAGGCAGTAGGAAACGAAGGAGTTCCCGCCGTGTTAACATTAAGGAAATTATTGACAAACTCAATCATCAAGTCAATAAGTTCAACAAGATTTTCATCTGAATAACTGTTAAAGACAGCATTAACTTGACCATTATTTATCTTTCCATCTATAATTACTGCATTATCCCAAATAATATTAGCAATATAAGGTTTGAAGTCAGCAGGATTGCCGTTTCCGTCAAGTTTTGTAGTGTTGACAAAATTAAGGTAATTCATAGGATTTTTAAGCCAATCGCCCAAGTTAGTGTTGTACAAGTCATTATAGGATAGATTGTCAAAGTAGCCGTAAGCAGTGCCCGCCGTTGCAAGCACCGCCAATAACAACGATATTAAAATTATAAAAATTCTACTTTTTTTCATAATCCTATTCAATTTTATCATTTTAAGATAAATGTTCTTTTTGTAAATTTTGCTAAGTTAAGTTTTTTCAATGTTTAAGGGACATTCTTTTAATCAAGTCATCATCGTCTAGTGCCAATTTATCTTTGCTTGACAATAAAGGCATCGCGATTAAGACGACTACAATATTTATTGCAAGATTTATGGTTCCAAGCGGATGTGCAAGATATCTTGATAGTTTGCCTATCTTTGGAATGGAAAAAATACATTTTCCAAAAAAGTCATTCTCATCAATCCGCCAACTATCTTGCGGTGTTTTCTCTCCACGGGTAATTAAGTACTTTTTTGTTCCAACCATATCGTATGCGACAAAATTATGCGTAATTAATTCATCTTTGCCGTCTCTATTTATATCAACATAGAATGATACAACATCGCCGACTTTCAAATTATTAAAATCCGTTTCAATTATAAATACAAGCGAGCCTGCAGGTATTTTAGGATCCATACTTTGAGTCATAACGACATGGTGTGACAAACCGAGTGCAGAACCTAAGACAATGTTGAAAACTATATACAATGTCAAAATAACTATGCAAATTGTAGCAATTGCAGCAACAGTTCGCGTAATTATCTTCCCCGCAATTTTAGCGGTTTTATTAAGCTTAATTTTATTTTCACTTAACATAATTGCCTTTCAATTAAATGTTCTAATATGTTTAATGCGGCGTTTGCACGCCGCATTGTAACATGTGTATAGAGGTCTATATCAAGTTTATTCGGCGATTACAATTAAATCAAATGTAACAATTTGTCCAAATATTGCCTCGTATTCTGTCTGAGTAGCAGGTTCCGTTAGTGTAACAGTAACAATTATTGCTGCGCTGTCAGTTATTGTTGCAGGTGCTGAGATTGCTATGTTGACTAGATTTGCGTATGTTGTTGAACCGTTGATTTCTATGCTTCCCTCGGCTACTTCTACAGTAAGTGTTGCGGCTGTTGCAGGAGCTTTTGATAATGATGCCGTGTAATTAAATACTACACTTTCTACATCTGTTGCGCCAAGTAGCACTCCCGCAGGCACTAGTGTTTTACCATCTGCCGTGTTTGAGCCCACTACCACCGATAAAGTTGTGCCTTGCCCTAAAGTAAGTTCAACATTATCTACATCATCTTGAAGCGAATCCCAATACGCATAAGTCATACCGCTGATTGCCAAAGAAATTACGATAAGCATTGCTATAATCATTGTGCTTGTTTTTTTCTTGCTCATTTTTTTGTCCTCCATCTATTCCAATTTTTTTATTTCTTTAATTTATAACATCTTACCATATGCTTATAGTTAATTAAATTGTGCATTTGAATGTGTCTTTTAATAAAAAATGACAAAATGTTGACAATATAAATTACTTGCTTTTAATACAAAATACCTATAAAATATAAATGATGAATTATTAG
>DATESK010000162.1:0-8985 GCA_035270865.1 Clostridia bacterium
CAAATCCTTGACAAATTTTCCCCCGCTGTAACCTTTTAGCATTAGAATTGATTGCGGAACAAACGAACCAAAATAATTTCTAACTTTGTTTTTATTTATAACGATTTTTTTCATAACTCCCTCAAAATCAAGCACAATTTGGATTCATTCTATCATTAAATTTTTAATAAGCAACCGTTTTGCATACTCTGCTAAATAATTTTTAAGTTGCCGTTTACACGCTCATAAAAATTTTATTTACAGGATTTCAAAATTACCGTTTTAACATAAACTTCCATATCAAATTTAGCAATAATCTGTGCGGAAACGCTTGCCAATTAAGCCTAAAAGAAGTATGGTTATGTTGTTCTAAAAACTAAAGAGGTTATGAAAATGTCTTATCTTTTACTTGCTGAGGGAAACACTTTGGGCGAAACTTTGAAACACGCTATGCTTCCCGAAAAAATAAACTTATTGGGTATGTCCGTTGGTCCGAGTTTTTTCTCGGCGATATTCACAACCGCAATAATTTTACTGCTTTGTCTTTTAATAAGAATTTTTGTTATACCGAAATTTAAGAATGTCCCCGGAAAAATGCAGATGTGTTTGGAAGGTATTGTGAACTTTTTCGACAATATCATTAATGATTCCACACATAAATATAAGGGCTTCCTAGCTCCTTACATCTTCACCGCGGCTTGCTATATCTGCCTTGGAACGCTCATCGAAATGCTTGGCATACGCCCCGTTATGAGCGATATAAACGCCTGCATTGGAATGGCATTGTTTACTTACCTTCAACTTGTTGTCTACAGCTTTATAAATAGAGGTCCGATAAAGGGTTTAATGCACTCGGTGCAGGAATTTACAATCGCCATATCGTTTTCCTTCCGTCTTTTTGGAAGTATATTAAGCGGTCTATTGATTATGGAACTTGTGTATTCTTATCTTTGGTTATCCTTTGTTGTTCCCGCTTTTCTTAGTGTAATATTCACTCTTTTCCACGCATTCATTCAATCCTATGTTTTCGCTATGCTTTCCGCTCTTTTCTTAGGAGATGCCATAGGAGAAAAAAAGGAAATTTTGCCCAAGAAAAAGAAGTTAGAAAAGGGCTTGTCGGTTTAACAAAAAAACAAATGAATTAAATAAAAAATTTTATCCGCAAGGATGGTGGGAGGTTGGTTTATGTTTTTCTTTTCAGTTTTATCAGCTTTAGGTGCAGAAAGTTTAGGACTTTTGGCAATAGGCGCGGCAGTCGCTGTTTTTACAGGCGTTGGCGCAGGTATTGGAATGGGTATTGCAACAGGCAAAGCAGTTGAGGCAATCGGCCGTCAACCAGAAGCTGCAAACAAAATCCGTACAGTACTGCTTTTAGGACTTGCTTTTGCCGAAACAACCGCTATTTACGGTTTGTTCATTTCAATTCTTATCGTCATTAACATTTTATAAGGAAGGTGATGAAAATGTCATATCTTATATGCGCATTGCCTTTAGGGTTATCGCTAACCGAAATTTTGCTGCATTTGTTAAACTTTGCAATACTTTTTACGGGTGTTACTTTTTTGGTTTGGAAACCCGTGAAAAAGTTTATGGAGAACCGCAAGGCAGAGTATCAGCGCGCTGAGGACGACAGCATTACCGCAGCTAAAGAATCGCAAGAACTGAAATCAAAATACGAAAATATTTTGAAAGATGCCGACATCGAAAAAGCGAAAATGCTATTATCCGCTAAAGAAGAAGCCAAAACTCTATCTGAAAGTATATTACTTGAAACTAAGCAAGAGGCGCAAGAAATTATCGCCGACAGCAGGACAACAGCAAACAGCGAGAGGGTAAAAGTCAAGCGCGAACTTGAAAAAGAAGTCGCGTCTTTATCCGTGTCCATTGCCGGTAAAATCCTTGATAGGGAAATATCCGACAAGGACAATGAAAAACTTATTGACGAATGCTTAGAAGAATGGACAAAACTATGAGCAAAATTATTGTTACCTCATCCAAAAAATTGAGTCCTCAAACGGTTGCTAAAATCACCTCCGTGATTTCCGCAAAAAAGAAGGATTGCGAGATCGTCTTTGAAATTGACAATTCGCTGCTCGGCGGTATCAAGATAAAGGAAAACGATATTATTTTTGACGCTTCGGTTTCAAATGAACTTAAAAACATTAAGAATTATTTAAGCAGGTAGAAATGTTAGACTTAGAACATATAACTAAACAATTATCCTCAAAGCTGGAAAGCTATAAGAGAGAATATAACCCGTTTGTTACGGGCGAAGTTTTGGAATGCAATGACGATGTGATTTTTGCAAGCGGACTTAGCAGCGTATGCTATGGCGAACTTCTTAAAATCAAATCTTGCTATGCAATGGTGCTAAACCTTGAAAGCGAAAAAGTGGGCGCAGTCGTATTAAACAACGCGGAAGAAATATGCGCGGGCGATACGGTTTTTGCAACGGGGCATGTTTTGGATGTCGGCGTATCTGACGATATTCTCGGCAGAGTCGTCAATCCGCTGGGAACTCCTATTGATAATTTGGGCGAAATAGTAGCCGATAAATATCAAAAACTTGAAGCTGACGCGCCTCAAATTGTTCACCGCGCCGCAGTTAATGAACCGCTTGAAACGGGCATAATTTCCATAGATTCAATGATTCCTATCGGAAAGGGACAACGCGAATTGATTATCGGCGACCGCCAAACAGGAAAAACCGCAATCGCGATAGATGCCATTCTTAACCAAAAAGGCAAAGATGTAATTTGCGTTTATGTCGCAATAGGACAAAAGGCATCTTCAACAACAAAGATTTTGCAAACTTTTAGAAACTTTGGAGCGTTGAGTTACACAACCATAGTATCCGCATCAGCAGATCAAGCGGCTTCTATGCAGTATCTTGCCCCCTACACCGGTTGCGCAATTGCCGAATATTTTATGCACCGCGGAAAAGATGTTCTCATTGTATATGACGACTTGACAAAGCACGCTGTGGCATACAGAACGCTGACTTTGCTTTTGAAAAGACCGTCAGGCAGAGAAGCATATCCTGGGGACATTTTTTACACACACTCAAGGCTTTTAGAGCGCGCAGCAAAGCTAAACGATGCGCACGGCGGCGGTTCTATGACAGCTTTACCTATTATTGAAACTCAAATGGGTGATATTTCCGCTTATATTCCTACTAATGTCATTTCCATAACTGACGGACAGATATTTTTGGAAACGGAACTGTTCCGCGCTGGCATAAGACCTGCAATCAATGTCGGACTAAGCGTATCCCGTGTGGGTGGAGCGGCTCAACACTCCGCAATGAAAAAGATAAGCGGAAAACTAAGGCTGGAACTTGCAAACTATAGAGAACTTGTAGTGTTTTCGCAATTCACATCCGACCTTGATTTTGAAACTAAAAAGACGCTCGACCACGGACTTATGCTGACACAGGGACTTACGCAAAAGCAATATCAACCGCAAAATTACGAAAAGCAAATTGTTTTTCTGCATCTTTTGATAAATAACATCTTTGACGATATTAGCCCCTACAAAATCAACGCTACGCTTCAAAACTTCTATGAATACCTAAAAGACACCCACTCTAGTGCAATCGACAATATTATGGAAAACAAAGTTTTGAATTTGAATACAATCAACATTATTAAAAATGCCGCCGAAAAATTTAAGGCATTATAATAGCGAAATATAAGCAAGCTCCAAATTGAAAAGATGAAAAGCAACAATGAAATAAAATCTAGAATAAAGGTCGTTAAGGAAACTTCGCAAATCACAAAGGCGATGAAGCTTATCTCAACCATAAAGCTGAAAAGAGCATTAGTCAAATTTGAAGCGAATAAAATCTACAACCGCAAGTTGCGTAAATCTATTGTCGATATCTTTTCATCGGGAGAGGAATTTGAAAACCACTACAGCATCAAGCGCGAGGGTGGAAGAATAGCCTATATCGTGATTGCAAGCGATAAGGGCTTGGCGGGCGATTACAACCATAAAGTGCTAGACCTAGCGTACGAAGACATGAAAAATGTAAAAGAAAAATATGTCTTTACAATAGGCCATATCGCTATTGATTACTTCACGCATAAAGGGATTGAGGTCGACAACGAATATCAAGATATTATTGAAAATCCCCTGCTAGCTGACGCGCGTAATATTATGTACAATCTTTTGGATATGTACAACAACAACTTTATTGATGAGATTAGGCTAGTTTACACTTCTATGCTATCGTTTACAACTAGCGCACCGACTGTTGATATACTTTTGCCTTTTCACACTCGCGATGAATATTTGCAGGAATTTAAGACCGACAGCGAGGAGCAGAAAACCGACTACAGACTAAACGGAAACAGCGGTGAAGTCATTGATACCATTGTAGAGCAATATATACTTGGAATAATCTATAGCGCGCTTATTCAATCCGTTATGGCAGAGAACTACAAAAGAATGGTGGCTATGGACAGCGCAACACGCAACAGCAAGGAGATGCTAGAGAAACTTAGCATTGAATTTAATAAAATAAGACAAGAAAAAATCACAACGGAAATAACCGAAACCTCGGTATCGTTGCTACGGAAGGAATAATATGAAAGGTAAAGTTCTACAAATAATCGGGCCTATTATAGATGTCGCCTTTGAGGACGGCTCTTTGCCTAAGATTTATGAAAAATTGGAAGCGCGGCTTAGCGAAAAGAAAACCATTTCGCTTGAGGTTTACGCACACAAGGCAAAAGGTGTCGCCAGATGCGTATCGCTTGAACCTGTCGAAGGACTAAAAAGAGGCGCGGAAGTCATTGCTACAGGCAGTCCTATAATCGTTCCCGTGGGCAAAGCGACCTTGGGCAGAGTATTGAATGTTTTGGGCGAGCCTATTGACGACAAGGGCGAAATCAATGCCGAAGAAATGTGGGCTATTCACAGAAAAGCCCCCGCTTTTTACGAAATCAAAAACGAACCCCAAATTTTGGAAACAGGAATTAAAGTAATAGATTTGCTTACCCCCTATTGCAAAGGCGGAAAAATCGGACTGTTCGGAGGCGCGGGCGTTGGAAAAACCGTGCTAATTCTTGAGCTTATCCGAAATATTGTCAAGGCGCACGGCGGTTATTCCGTGTTCACCGGAGTTGGCGAAAGAAGCCGTGAAGGTTTCGATATGATAAAGGAAATGGCGGAAAGCGGTATGATTCACAATACCTCGCTTGTATTCGGGCAGATGAACGAATCCCCCGGAGCGAGAATGCGCGCCGCATTCACAGGACTCACCATAGCCGAATATTTCAGAGATGTGATGAATCAAGATGTGCTTTTGTTTATTGATAATATTTACAGATACATTCAAGCGGGAAGCGAAGTTTCCGCCCTACTTGGCAGAATGCCTTCCGCTGTTGGCTACCAACCTACACTCTCAAGCGAGGTTGGAAAACTTGAAGAGAGAATCAGCAGTACGGTCAACGGTTCAATCACTTCAATTCAAGCAATTTATGTGCCTGCAGATGACATAACAGATCCCGCGCCTGCAATACTGTTCAACCATTTGGACGCAACAATCGTACTCCTTCGCAGTATTGTTGAACAAGGTATTTATCCTGCCGTTGATCCACTTGCTTCCACTTCTAGAATGTTGGAACCTTATATTGTTGGAGAAAGGCATTACCGCGTTGCTAAAGCGGTGACCGAAACTTTGCAGAAATACAAAGAACTACAAGATATAATTGCAATTTTGGGAATGGAAGAGCTTTCGGAAAACGAAAAACTTACCGTGTATCGCGCACGCAAACTGCAAAAGTTTTTCTCTCAGCCTTTCTTTGTTGCCACAACCTTTACGGGACAAGAAGGAAAATATGTAACAAGAGAACAAACTATTGACGGCTGTGAAGCAATATTAAGCGGAGATTTAGATGATGTTCCCGAAAACTCCCTTCTCTATATCGGAACAATAGATGGCGCATTCAAAAATCTTTAATCAAAAATAATAACAATATTTGAGTACAATTTATTGATTGAAAATTCAAATCTGTACCGATACTATTGCTATAACTGTTGATTGAAATTCCGAAATATAATAAACTTGCTTTTTTGACAACTGGAAAATGAACAAAGAAAACGCTTTCAAACTTAATATAATAACTCCTGAGCGAGTATTCTTTAACGGGTATGTTGAGGAGGTTATCGTTGACACAATCAACGGTTCTCTTGGCATTCTTAAAGATATGGCTCCCGAGGTTATTGCTATGGTTACAGGTCAAATGTCAATTCTAAAGGACGGAGTTTGGTCTGTTATGGCAAATGGCAGAGGTTTTATCGAAGTTAAAAATGAAAATGTGCAAATGTTCGTGGAAACGGTAGAATGGCCTGAGGAAATAGACAGCGAGGAAGTTCAAAAAACCATAAAAATTAACGAAGAACTTATGCGCAGAAAAAAGAGCTATCACGAATACTTGTACGGCAAAGCAAATATAGCACGGGCTATGGCGCGCCTTAAAGTTAAAGGCTCAAAGTAATAATTTGCAAACTTAAATACATATTAGATATGTATTTTTTTAATCTAGGAATTGTATCACTATCGCTTTCTTTGTTTATTGACTATTCAAGGTTGTTATGTTATACTTTTTAAGAAATTAAGGATAAAAGGAGTTATATTTATGGCAAAAATCGTTGTCGATTGGAAAACAATTATTGACTTTGTAACTGATGCGTTTGTCGGAGTTGGCATCCCTAGAGCTGACGCGGAGATTTGCACCGATGTTTTGGTGGAATCGGATAGGCGCGGTATAGAATCCCACGGAGTAAACCGCTTTAAGCCCATTTATATTGACAGAATTTTGGCGGGCATACAAAACCCCGTAACAAATTTTGAAATCGTAAAAGAAACTGCCACGACCGCAGTTATAGACGGACACGACGGTATGGGACAGGTCATCGGCTACAAATCAATGCAAATGGCGATTGATAAAGCTAAAAAGTACGGTATGGGTATGGTTGCGGTTCGCAATAGCTGTCACTACGGCATTGCAGGTTACTACGCGACAATGGCGACAAAAGCAGGAATGATTGGTATGACAGGCACAAACGCCCGTCCTTCGATTGCTCCGACCTTTGGTGTAGAAAATATGCTTGGAACTAACCCCCTTACAATAGGCTTACCAACTGATGAGGAGTTTCCCTTTGTGCTAGATTGCGCAACTTCCATAACTCAGCGCGGAAAGTTAGAATACTTTTCAAGAATAGGAAAAGAAACACCGTCCGGTATGGTTATCGGCAGAGACGGAAAAGCCAAAACCGACACCGACCAAATTCTTATTGACTTAAACACAGGCGAGGCTGCTCTTGCTCCTCTTGGCGGTATTGGCGAAGACCTTGCAGGCTATAAGGGTTACGGCTATGCGACTGTCATTGAAGTTTTATCCGCTGCACTTCAGGCAGGAAACTACTTGAAGATGCTAACAGGAATGAATAATGGCAAAAAAGTTCCCTTCCATTTGGGACATTTCTTTATTGCAATCGACACCAACGCTTTTGTGGGTGTGGATGAATTTAAGAAGACGGCAGGCGACATTATGCGCGAACTTCGCGCATCGGAAAAAGCTCCCGGACAAGAAAGAATTTACACCGCTGGTGAAAAAGAATGGCTTGTTTGGTGCGAAAGAAAAGACCACGGCGTTCCTATCAATGAAGCCGTTCAAAAGGAATTCAATAAGGTTAGAGATGATTTGAAATTGAACAAGTATGTCTTCCCGTGGGAAAAGTAATAAGGAGACCGTTATGGATTATTCTAAAGAATCAACACGACTGCATTACGAATGGAAAGGCAAACTGGAAGTTACTGCCCGTGTGCCTGTAACAAACAAGGAAGAGTTGTCCCTTGCGTACACCCCCGGTGTCGCCGCTCCCTGCCTTGAAATTCAAAAAGATGTCAATAAATCGTACGAACTCACTCGTCGTTGGAATACTGTCGCTGTCGTAACTGACGGCACAGCGGTGTTGGGACTTGGCGATATAGGCCCTGAAGCAGGTATGCCAGTTATGGAAGGCAAATGCGTACTTTTCAAAACCTTTGCCGATGTAGACGCAATTCCTCTTTGCATAAGAAGCAAGAATGTCGATGAAATCGTGCAAACAATCTCATTACTTGCAGGAAGTTTTGGCGGAATCAACCTTGAAGATATTTCCGCGCCACGCTGTTTTGAAGTGGAAAGAAAACTTAAGGAATGCACGGATATTCCTGTTTTTCATGACGACCAACACGGCACAGCTGTTGTGTGTCTTGCCGCCGCGTTAAATGCCGTTAAAGTCGTAAATAAGAAACTATCGGACTGCACTATCGTTTTTAGTGGCGCAGGCGCAGCAGGCACAGCCATTGCCAATTTGTTTATAAGCCAAGGAGTCAAGGATGTAATAATGTGCGACCGCCCTGGCATTGTTTGCAAAGGCGATACCACCCTGCCCCCGCACCTTACAAAGCTTGCGTCATACACAAACAAGAACGAGCTTAAAGGCACTTTAGCGGATGCGCTTAAGGGTGCAGATATATTTATCGGAGTCAGTGCGCCTAATGTTGCAACCGAAGAGATGATTGCATCTATGGCAAAGGGCGCAATTGTTATGCCAATGGCAAATCCCGTTCCCGAAATAATGCCTGATTTGGCAAAGCATGCGGGCGCGGCGGTCGTGGGTACAGGAAGAAGCGATTATCCAAACCAAATAAACAATGTGCTTGCATTCCCTGGAATTTTCCGTGGCGCTTTAGATGTGCGCGCAAAAGAAATCAACGAGGATATGAAAATAGCCGCAGCTTATGCAATAGCTTCTCTTGTGTCCGATGAGGAACTTAATGCCGAATACATCTTGCCTAGAGCTTTCGACAAACGCATAGGCGCAACAGTTGCAAAAGCCGTTGCAGCAGCCGCAAGAAAAAGCGGTATTGCAAGAATTTAGTAAGATATAATGTTAAATTAAAACAACCATTCAAGTTGAATGGTTGTTTTATTATTGTAAGTATTGTCT
>DATESK010000163.1:0-2101 GCA_035270865.1 Clostridia bacterium
GTCTAATATAGCTTATTCAATCGAGCTTTTCGTTAAGTAAGCATTTTTTTCAAGACGGTCTTTTATAGTCTTAAAGATAGCTATACTGCCGTACTCCGCCTCTAACCATTCTTCATTATAACCCGCGATTGACAGTACATTATCAAAGTCTTCCATAGCGCAATCGTATCTGCGGAAAACTGTGCGGATTACGACATTGGTTATATCGGCAATTTCTTGAAAAGTATTTTTGTCAAAAAATCGCAACCGTAAAAGTTCCGTATGCGTAGGCGATAACTGTTCGAGCGCACCTTCAACAATCACTTTAAGATTGCAAATTTTGCGCTTTTCATCATTTAATTCAATAATTGATTCAAACAGTTTTTCATTTTGAATGCCATATCGCAAATGTTTTGATTGAAAACCGCTTTTTACGCGCGATTTGACGGAAAAATCGATGAATTTAACGATTTTGGGTAACGAAGAAAATGCAACAAGCAATGTGTTGCTCCAGGAATTATTTTTCAAAGTGTCCTCCGAGATAAAAAAAAGAAATTTAATTTAATTATTTTTAGTTTAGGACACAAAAATTGTGTTTTGTATGAAATTATGACACCCTGTTTGGTGCATATCTGTCGAATATTATATAAATATGTCTATAGACATAAAATACTACAATAAATTAGCAAAAGAATTTATTCGACAAAAAAGGGTATAATTCGATTGATAAATAGAGAAGTTATGAAAAATTCAATGAAAGTGTGCAATGTGCTTAATTAAGCATAATTTTGTAAAAACAAAATTGTTTTTTAGATTTCAAAATAAAATTGAATTAAAGGAAAAAGGTTAGTGCGTAACATATTGCAAAACTTAAAATCGATTGAGTTATTTTTTGTAAAATAATGAACCAAACTTTTATACGGCAACGAGATAAAAAAGTTATACATTGCGCTAGTATTCCAAGTCCGCCAAATGAAATTGTCGCACAACATAAAGAGGCTTTAAGTTGAGAGGATGCTGCTAGTGCACTTGTGAGAAAACAGCCTTTTGTCATTTCCACAGCTCCCGACATAAAGGCGATAGTAATTTCAGGCGGTATTGCGTTTGAAAACATATTGGCAAAAAATGAAAATACGCCGATATTACCTAAAGCGTCTAAAAATATAGTAAAAATGCAGATAAAACCGCCAACGGCAAGCATTGAGTTTGTAGCGGCATAAATAGATTCCGACAATATGTTGTCGCAATTATCTAAAAGTTTGACATCAAAGCTTTTGAAATCCGTGTTGCGCGCCCGTCCGCGATAGAGCAAACCATTTAATAGTGCGGAAAGTATATGTGCAATATAGATTATTAGTCCTATCTTTATATCATTAAAAATAATCGTTCCAACTGTTCCTAGTATAAAAACAGGGTTTGAAGTGGAACAAAATGACGCGCACTTTGTTGCTTCAACGCTTGTTAACATATCGTTTGAATAAAAGTCCGAAATTAGTCTTGCTCCAACAGGGTAGCCCGACAAAATGCTCATCGTGAAAATATATGAGGACACGGGCGGAGCGTTATACAATACTCGAAATGGTTTTTTCCCTAGCTTTGATATGTACTTTGCAGCGCCAAGTTTTGTCAAAAAAGTAGTGAAAAAGAAGAAAGGGAAAAGAGCGGGCAGGACGGCGCTCGCAAAGAGTATAAGACCATTTTTTGCCGATACAATGTAAATGTCGGGCTTTATAATAAGCAATACCATAAGGAATAGGCAAAATGCTATCGCCAAAATTTTAAGAGGCGATAGCTTAATAACTTTGAATTTCGTCACGACTTCGCGCATAATAAAATATATGAAAATTAAGTTGCGATATGAAAAGATTCTAAATATAGTTATATATAAAAAAACAATCTTTTGTTACTGTACACATATAAGAACAAATAAGGTTGACCTAATACTTTTCGATATGAAAAGAACCAAATAATTAAAATATTAAAAGAACCTTATACTTTGTATAGGGTTCTTTTTATTATGTGAAAAAATTGCATACTTTGCTATTTTATAAGCGAAAGCAGTTTTGCCGCCTTTTCGTCAATGTCGATAAGCGCACGCAATTTGTTCTTTTGTGAGCAATCC
>DATESK010000164.1:0-2817 GCA_035270865.1 Clostridia bacterium
TAATTATGCTATTATATTGTAATTATTTACCAACAAAAGGGGTCATTCTATAAATAATGGGTACACAAACAAAAAAGGTTAAAGAAAAAGCCGAAGCGACAAAGCCACTTGGCTTGACTACAGCTGAAGTTGAAGAACGCATTCAAGAAGGCAAGGTCAACGGCGACCAAAATATCAAAACAAAAACTGTGGGGCAGATCTTCCGCACAAACATTTTTACCTTTTTTAACCTCCTATTTATTGCGTTAGCAGTTTTACTTTTCTTTTTTATTCCGCAAAATGTGAACGGCTATATGCAGTTTGGCTTTTTATTCCTCGTACTTTTTAACACAGTTATCGGTATAGTTCAGGAACTCCGCGCTAAAAAAACAATGGACAAACTTTCTCTTATATCCGCGCCTAAGGTTACAGCTCTTCGCGACGGTGTCAAAACCGATATTGCGGTGTGCGATATTGTGCTTGACGATGTGCTGTATTTGACAACAGGTTGTCAAATCTGCGCTGACGCGGAAATTGTAGACGGTTGCATTGAGGTTAACGAATCACAAATCACTGGCGAACCCGATGCCATAATCAAAAATATAGGCGACGAGATTATGTCGGGCAGTTATGTGGTTTCGGGAAAAGCATCTTCAAAAGTTATCAGAGTTGGCGTTGACAATTTTGCGACAAAGATTTCTGCAGGCGCTAAATATATGAAGAAAAGCTCTTCGGAAATTTTGAATTCGCTTAAAAAAATTATTAAATTTATGGCAATCGTCATTATCCCGCTTGGCGTTTTGCTGTTTTTGATGAAATATTTAGTTCACACCGATATCGTTTACGATGAACTTAGAACTCCTAATATTTTGCAATATATGAAAGCGTTTAGCGACGCAAGGCTTTCGCCAATCGTCATAAAAACTGTCGGTTCTCTTATTGGTATGATACCCTCAGGGCTGGTTGCTTTGACTTCTACAGTTTTTGCAATAAGCGTTATAAGGCTTTCTTCGCACAATACCTTAGCGCAAGACTTGTATTGCGTTGAAACTCTTGCCCGCGTTGATGTGCTTTGTTTGGACAAAACAGGCACTATAACCGAAGGCTCTATGGAAGTTTCCAAAACTATTCCCGAAGGAATAAGCGATGAAGAATTCAATCAAATTCTTAAAAATCTTACCAACTCCATTGATGATGACAACTCCACCGCTCTTGCACTTAAAGAGTATGTGAAAGACCTGAAAGCTGACGACCGCGCCACAAAAATTATACCCTTTTCTTCAGCAAGAAAATGGAGTGGCGCAACTTATGGCAGAGTTAGTTATGTTCTTGGAGCCGCCGAATTTGTTTTTAAGAAGTTGACAAAAAAGCAAGAAGCCACAATCAAAGAATACTCTGAAGACGGAAACCGCGTTCTAGTGCTTGCAAGCACGGATAAAATCATAAACGAAAGAGCGCTACCTCCTGCAATGGAATTTCTGGGCTTTATTCTCATTTCCGATAAAATTAGGGCTGAAGCTCCCGATACTCTCCGCTTTTTCCGCGAACAAGGCGTAGCCTTAAAAATCATTTCGGGCGACAACCCCGTTACTGTAAAATGCGTTGCAAAGAGAGCAGGACTTGAAAACACCGAAAATTATATTGACCTTTCTACATTGACAAAAGACGAAGAGGTTATTGACGCTGCCGAAAAATACACAATCTTTGGACGCGTTACGCCCGAGCAAAAACTTTTGTTGGTTAAAGCTTTGAAAGCAAACGGACATACAGTAGCAATGACGGGTGACGGAGTTAACGATGTTTTAGCATTAAAAGAATCCGATTGTTCTATCGCTATGGCATCAGGAAGCGATGCGGCGAAGAATGTTTCTTCACTCGTACTGCTTGACAGCAACTTTGCATCTATGCCGCATATCGTTGCGGAGGGTAGACGCTCAATCAACAACTTGGAACGCTCTGCCGCTCTTTTCCTTGTTAAAACTATTTACAACTTCATTCTAGCTCTAATATTTGCAGTTATACCCGCACAACTCCCCTATGAGCCTAACGATATGACAATTATCGGCGCGGTATCAATCGGTATACCTTCATTCCTGCTTGCGCTTGAACCGAATAATGAACGAATTACAGGACGATTTTTAACTAAGGTTCTAACTAATGCCCTACCTGGCGCGCTTACGGTCGTAATTAGTGTTATGGGTGTGGTTATTGCCTCGTACATTTATTCCTTCTCATCAACAGATTTGAACTCTCTGTTCTATATAATGACAGCGTTTGCAAGCTTCTTATATCTCGGAAAAGTGTGCTGGAAATTCAACAAAATTCGCTTGCCTATATATGTATTGATGATTGGGTTGTTTATATCTATTTTCTTTATGCACTTCCCAAATCTCGACATTCCAAAACTATTCGGTATGCCGCAATATATTTCCATTGAAATGCTTGTCGCAATGCTTTTAATCGGAGCATTCGCTGTCAGTTTCTTTATGAACTCTGTCTTTATAGCGGGTAAGATTTATGGCAAATTTAACTTCTTAGATAAATTTGTAACCCGACTTGATATGATTCAAGAGAAATCTGAAAAGAAAGAAGAGCAAAGAAAAGAAAAATCCGAACTTAGAAAAGCTAAAGACGAAGAAAATGAAAAACATTTCAGTATAAAAAAACTAGCGGAAAATGTTGACAAAGAAGAACCGCTAGAAAAAGCGATTAAGAAGATTAAATTCAAAAAGACGGTTAAGCGCGAAAGTATTGATATTATTGATAATAAATTTGTAGGAAAAGTAGACAGTCAAATTAGTCCTAACTCTACCTCTAATGAAAAATTAACAAGCGGGA
>DATESK010000165.1:0-2496 GCA_035270865.1 Clostridia bacterium
GAATATATCTTACCGAGCAGAAAACTGTTGTGGTTGACGGTACATATCCGCACGCCTTAGAGGCAAATTACCCTGGTCTCAAAGAACAGATTGTAGCGCTTGGCGACCATATCGATACAAGCATAATTAAGACGAATTATGACGAAATAAAAGAGTTGCTTAACCGCAAGAAAAGCCATTTTAATAGTGCATATTGTCAGATAAACTCCGCTTTATGTAATTTGCGCGCGATTTATGCACCTTATGAAAGGGCGATAAAAAGCGACAAAATCACCCAACTTGCGACTTCAATTTGCAACCATATTAGGACGGCATATCCCATCCGCAGACAATTTTCGACATCGCTTACTCCCGATGGTTTTATAACTTATAAAGACAATTTAGAAGGCAAACAAATTATAGCTTTGAAGGCGAGTTCTTTGACTATAACGAAAAAGTTTTTAAGCACGCTGCAAAATATGCTTTGCGGATTTTCAGCATACCATTGTTCCTTTGAACCCGAACTTGCAGAGAGTTTGGTGGTCGGCAGATATGCAGTCATTCCTTACACCGACTGCGTTCAGCCAAATGATGTAATTGAACTTGATACCGCTCTTAAAGTAGCAATTTCCGAAGATGAGTTCATTGAAGAAAAGAAATTGTACGACAAGGCTGTTGCGCTTGCCGTCCGTCATTTATCGGATGCCCGCGACTGCCACAAGGAAGTAGAAAAATTTTATATCGCCGCAATGGACTTTAATGCGATAGACCAAAAAACAAAGTGGATTGAAAGTGAAATTTTCGGTTAAGAAATGACGAAAAAGACGAGCAAATTTATCGAAACTATATTTTTTATTGGGTCGTAGTTTGCCTCTTTTTAGCACTCTATGAATTTCTTCACACAAAAAATTGGATTTGTTAATTAAAAATACTCTTTTGCTTGTTTGGCAGAATACTTTAGGGTATAATTTAAGTATGCAAAAAAGTAATTTGAAAACCGAAAGCGAAGGAAAAAAGCCCTTAATGCGGTCGGGTAAAAAAAGTGGGAAGCTAAAATTCAGCGCGTTTTACTATTTTGTGGCGGGCACTCTGTCATATTTATGGCGACTTATTTTCCGAATTAAAATAAGGAAAAGTTTAGCCTACAAAAAACAAAGTGGCGCGTATTTGATTGTTGCAAATCATACTTCGTCTTTTGATATGATTTCCGCAATAGGAATTGTTTATCCTAAAAGGCAAAATTTTGTTGTAGCAGAAAATATTTTGTATAGCAATAAACTTTTTGCGTGCGTTCTAACAAAATTTGGCGCAATTTTGAAAAAGCAGTTTTATTCGGATTTTTCCTGTGTGAGAGGTATCAAAAAATATCTTGATGCAGGTATTCCAGTCTTAATTTGCCCTGAGGGCAAAGTATCCGATGACGGTGTTACAAAACCTATTGTTTCTTCCACTGGAAAACTTGTCAAATGGCTAGGTTATCCTGTGGTTAGCTTTGTCAGCCACGGCGGTTCGCTTCTTAGACCAAAGTGGGGACATACATTCAGGCGGGGTAAAATGGTGTTTGACTGCGATGTAACTTTATCGCGCGAAGAAATTGCGAATTTAGATGCCGATGCGATAAACGATAAACTGCAACAGTCCCTTCAAAACAACGACCATATCTACCAACAAGAAAATAACTTAAAGTTCAGAGGCAGAAAAATTGCCGAAGGACTTGAAAATATTCTTTATAAGTGTCCAAAATGTGGTGCTGAGTTTGAAATGCAAAGCAAGGGGAACGAACTGCATTGTACTGTGTGCAAAAACACGGCGGTTTACGGCGAAGACGGAATAATTTCTGCAAAGGATAGCGAAAGCAAAGTTTTCCCACGCATTGATTTGTGGGAAAATTATGTCAGAGAAAGTTTGAAAGAGGAAGTGCAAAATGATGACTTCCGATTTGAAGCCAGAGTTGCACAGTTTATAGATAATCCGCAAACACATAAATTCTATTTGTTGGGCGAAGGGGAACTTAGCATTGATAAAGACAAAATTTTATTTACGCAGGACGATTGCGAAGATTCAATCGAATTTCCGCTAAGCAATGCGCAAACGATTGCAAGCATTCCGGGTAAAAGTATAACACTCTATGAAAAAGACAAAATCAATAGATTTGTTTTTACCGAAAAATTGATGTCGACAAAATTTTCTTGGACAGTTGAAGAACTTTCAAAATTGAAAAGTGGAATTTAGTATTACGATAATTGCTTTTTCAAATTTGTATATATAAATCGCACAAAAAAATGAAAATTTGAAATTCGTTTTTTAACTTATAAAACGAAGTCTGCGATGCCTGTTGCCAAAGATATTTTAGCGACTTTTTGCGCTTTAACTTCTCAACTTAAAATTATCTAATCGCTTATTGACAAACATACGCGGGTATGTTAAATTTAATGTGTGTTGTTATATATAATTATATTTCTACTCTTACGCTAGTTTTAGAATATAATATTATATACGCATGTGCGTGTGGAGGCA
>DATESK010000166.1:0-2027 GCA_035270865.1 Clostridia bacterium
CGTAAGACTTTTGCGTTACCAATTTCAAACTCAATTTCTTTTCATCAAAAAGCAATTTATTGTTTACCCAATCTATCCTTTCTAAAGCTATATGGAATAAGTTCCTCTAAAGAATAAACTTTGTAGTCCTGTGGGGAATTCCCCAAGACAACCAAAAAATCGGGGTTGCAGAATTCTAGCATAACTTGACGGCATACTCCGCAAGGTGAACAATAGTCGCCTGCTTCGTTCTCTCCGCCAATAACTGCGATAGCGGCAAAGTTGCGCTCTCCCTCGCTTACCGCCTTAAAAAATGCGGTGCGCTCGGCACAGTTTGTTGGTGAATACGAAGCGTTTTCAATATTACAGCCGCGGTAAATTTTCCCTTCTGTTGTAAGCAGCGCAGCCCCCACTCTAAAATTCGAATAAGGAACATAGGCATTATCTCTCGCCTCAATTGCTTCGTTCATTAAATTTCCAAAATCGTATTCCATAGTTCACCTCAATGATAGGATATCCCAAATTACAAAATTCTCAACACGGATATAAAACAAACCACAAAATAGTTTCATAACAAACGCAAATCAAACCGCAAATTTATTTTCTAGTGGTCAAAAACAAATCGCAAAATAGTAGTCCTAGCAATCAAAGTAAAAACACGGAAAATGATTTTGCGATACGAAAATACACTTTATGTATACTAATTGCACTTATAAACGCTCTATCTTGACAGTAGCGGTTAATTTAACGCTAATAAAAAGTGAGATTAAATAAGGTTGTACACAATTATTCTTCTATCTTAGATTTGCAAATTTCCTCTAGTCTTTCAAGTGCGTTATATGCAGTTTCTAAATCCTCGCCCGCAACAATCACACCGTGATTTGCCATAAACGCCGCCCTGCCGTTGCCAAAGGCAAGCAGAGTTTGTTTTGTTAACCATTTAGTGCTTGGAGAGGCGTAACTTGAAACTTTGACAATGTCCCCTAGCAGTTTTTTATCATCTTCGTTTTCAATGACGAGGTCTTGATGCGCCGCGGCAAAAATACTGATGTAGGTAGGATGCGCGTGCAAAACCGCGTTATAATTTGGATTGTTAAGTTGAATCCCTGCGTGAATACCCTTTTCGCTTGTTGCAGCAATATTACCTTTACTTTCTCCGCTTCCCGCATCTACAATGACCATATCCTGCGGACGCAAAACATTGTATCCAATGCCTTTTGGAGTACATAAGATTGTATTGCCGTCAAGTCTTAGGGACACATTTCCCCAAGTGCCTTGAACAAAATCGTTCTCGCTCATACGCTTAATAATATTCAAGACCGCTACACGCTCGTCAATATTATCCTCTTTGTCCTTGCTTTTGGAATAAATATATTTCTGTGTTTCGGAAAAATCATTTATGCCCTCAAGCACTCTTTGCGACTTTTGATTTTGAACCGAATAGACACTTTTAAAAACTTTGTGTTCCGCCCAAGCAAGAAATTTCGGGATATGTTTACCTCCGCCAATCTGCTTCGCCTTGATATAACAATGCGCGGTTTTTTCCAAAACATTAGCTGCGGTGTACAGTTCGTCAAGCGACCGTTCTCCAACAATCATACCATAGTCCCGCACTTGGCATGCGTTTTCGCCCTTCAATGCGCTAAGCACCTGCGTTATGTCAAGTTTGTCCACAGTTTCAATTCGGGTTGCAAGTATTTGACACATATCGTCTAAAATCGGCGGTATAGTCTTGCCCTTTTGGCATAATTCAAAGGCGTATTTTGACTTGAAAATGCCTGCCGTCCAAATATCCTTGCGTTTTAGAAATAGGTCATAGAAAAATATTGCTTTGTCTTTTAGTGAGGCAGCGTTATCAAAATCGTCCGTTACAATAATAGAAATGTCTTCGGCGGTAACTTCCCTGTCTTTAAAAAGCGGGGACAACATAAAAGTTTGTTCATCAAGCCTTACTGCAAAGCAAGTATCATCTGATGCAAATCCGCTCGCCCTGAATTTTGTTGCGTACTCTACCATTGATTGTCTTAAAGTTTTCATATGTATATTAT
>DATESK010000167.1:0-2060 GCA_035270865.1 Clostridia bacterium
AACAATTCCATACCGATTTTCAAATAGGGTTTTTCATCCTTAAACTGTTGAAGAAATTCAAAAGTTGTTTTTGCGTCTTGAAAATCGCAAGCGATTATGACTTCTCTGCTCATTTGTGCGCCCTCCCAACGATGTGTTCTAGTTTTTCAATTTTAAGTTCCTGCATAACTTGCGGAAGCTCTTCGATTATTCTTTTTGAAGCAAGCGGTTCAATCAAATTTTGCGAACCGACCATAATCGCTGTCGCTCCTGCGTACATCATTTCAATGACATCGCACGCGGAACTAACACCGCCCATTCCGATGATAGGAACATCGATCGCCTTATACACTTGATAAATCATTTTGAGTGCAACAGGATAAATACCTTTACCGCTGTAACCGCCCGTACCCACACTTATTATGGGTCGCGCTGTTCGCAAATCAAATCTCATTCCTACGAGCGTATTTATAAGGCTGACGGCATCTGCACCGCCTGCGCAAACCGCTTTAGCTATTTCTGCAATATCTGTAACATTTGGACTTAATTTGACGATAATTGGCTTTAATGAGTGCTTTTTGACTTCATAAACTAGCTTTTCTGCTACTTGCGCGTTAATTCCGAATGCCATTCCGCCTCCCACAACATTGGGACAGCTGATATTCAATTCGACCGCAAACACCTTTTCGCAAGCATTAAATTTTGCCACCGTTTCAACATATTCCTCCGTCGAATGACCGCCAACATTGGCTATCACCTTACCATAGTAAACCTCGCTAAGTTTGGGGATTTCTTCAGATATGACTTTGTCCACTCCGGGGTTTTGAAGCCCTATTGCATTAATCAATCCCGAGGGACATTCCGCAATTCTAGGAAGCGGATTGCCATATCTAGGCATTAAGGTTGTGCCTTTAAGGGATATTGAACCCAGAATATTTATGTCGTAAAGGTCGGCAAATTCATAACCAAAGCCGAAAGTTCCGCTCGCAGGTATAACAGGGTTTTTTAGTTTTTGTCCAAATAATTTTACCGTTGTATCCGCCATTTTATTCTCCAAAAATTTTACTGTTTTTTGTTGCCTAAAAAACTACTTCTTTCGCGTTAAACACGGGACCTTCCTTGCAAACACGCTTTGCGCCTTTCGTTGTCAAAATCGTGCAACCCATGCATGCGCCAAAACCGCAAGCCATTCTCGCTTCAAGGGAAAGCTGTCCCAAAGTACTAAATTCTGCAAGCGCTTTAAGCATCACCATAGGACCGCAAGCATAGTAAAAGTCAAAGTCGAGTTTCGAGGATTTTAACACCGACACCGCATTGGCTTTTTCTCCAAAACTTCCGTCATCGGTGGCTATTATCACATCCCCTAATTTTTTGAATTCTTCGTAGTAGAAGATTTCAGCTTTGTTTCTAAATCCTAATATAATAGTTGGTTTAATCCCTAGCGCATTAAATTCAAGCGCAAGTTGGTAAAGGGGTGCAGAACCTATACCACCGCCTATAAGCAAAGGTTTTTTTGCCCTCTCAACATCAAAGCCGACTCCAAGATATGTTAAAACCGACAAGGTGTCACTAGGCTTAATCTCCGTCATTTCCTTAGTGCCAAATCCTACAACTTTGTAAAGCAAAGTCAAAGAGTGTTGTTCGCATTTTGCAACGCTGAAAGGTCGGCGCAAATAGAAGTTGTCAAGTTTAACTTCCACAAACTGTCCGCTTGACATTTTCAAATCATCACCGAAAAGCTCTAATTTGTAAGTGCTTTCATTTAGGCGAACATTAGATATAACTTTTAAGATTTGCTCTTGCATTGCTATCCTCAATTCTTATCTTGTATTGTAAATTTTTCGGCTTGTTTTAACTTTTGTGAAACATATTTTTACTGTTTGTTTATTCTGCTTTACTAAACTTTTCCCATTTTGGAACTTAGTTATATAGTCGATATTCCCATTGTGATTTCTTCAAGCACATCAAGCAAAACTTTGACGGTATCAAGAGAAGTAAAGACGGGCACATTGTTGTCTACCGCCGTTCTTCTTATTAATACGCCATCTCGTTGTCCGCTCATTTCGCCTTCGGTTATAGTG
>DATESK010000168.1:0-2006 GCA_035270865.1 Clostridia bacterium
CAAAGTACAACCTTGAAACCGTTCAAAAGATAAACTCTTAAATCGGCAATAAGCGCGGCAGTATCCAAATAATATTTAGTAACAGGCCGTGAGTTTGGTGAAAAAACCGCTGTCGGCTTAAACAAAGGATTGCTGATATTAAGTGAAGACAAACTTAGCAACCTAAAAGTTTCCAAACGCTTCAATATGCTGTCCGTGGTAAATATCGCATTGCTGTGAATAGGTGCGATTTCGCCCGCGCTAAGGAGGGTCGTTACTCTGCTTTTATGTTCCTTTTGACATAGGTCCAGCTTTTCCCAAACCACTTTGGGTTCATCAAAAACAATAACCGCATTTTCATTGAAATAGTCAAAAATCGAAGATTGCGCAGAAGACAAAAAAGGTCTTAGCCAAACAAGTTCGGCAGTACACGCGCCAACCGTTACACTCTCTGCAAGTTCACGGTAAATGCTTTGCGCTTGTGGCGGCATTTGGTTATCGCCACTTTTTTCCGCAATCTCCCTAAGACTTTTTTCATCGACCAAAATATCGCTTGCGGGCGCGATAGTAATCTCGCTGTAGTCGCAAGCTGAAGTCATCGAAGCAAGTTCAAACTGTTTTATGCTTTCCACAAAATCATCAAAGAAGTTTATGCGTACAGGGTTTTGTCTTCCCATCGGATAAATATCAAAAATGTCGCCGCGCAGTGCAAATTCGCCTTCCTCCGACACCGTGTCAACACGCCTATAACCTGCTCTTGCCAACTTATCGGCAAGCGTTTGGGGCGGTATTTCATAATCAACGGCAAGTTTTGTTTGAAGTTTTGAAAACAGCTCAGTCGAAGGGTATTTTTGAAGCAATCCTTCGGCGGTTATAACTGCAACTTCTGCCTTGCCGTCAATAAGTCTGCTTAGCGCATTCAGCCTTTCCGACATTGAGACTTGCGAAATATTTTTTGCATTAAGCAGGGTATCGTCCCGCTCAGAGATATAGACAGCGCAATCCTGTTTCATACCGTTGAGTTTCTCCACCGCATTTCTTGCCGCAAGTTTATCGGGAACGACAAATAGCCTCAATCCGTTAAGGTACGAGGTTATGTGATACTTTGCTCCATCGGTCAGTTTTGACACCGAAACAGCCGGCAAATGCCTGCCAAAATAGGACTTTGGCGCATTTAAGGCGTTTTCAATGTTGACAAAATCTCCGCCGATGTTTTTTAGTTCTAAAAAGTCAAGCTTCATTAGTCATTTTTTTGCAGTATAAATTCTTGTCTGTATTATCGTAAATCTTTTTTATTTCTTCAATGACTTTATGTTTTTTACAAACTTCTGCCAATCAAAAAACCAAATCTGTATTTATTTCAGTCGTTTAAGTGCAGTTTTATCTTTTCCAAATCTCCACCCAAAATATAATCATATATTGCCTTTGCGGCGGATTTTACGGATTTTTCTAGAAGTGGCTTGTCCTCGTATGCAATTTTTGACAACACTTTATCTTTTATATCAACACTACGCTCCTCAATTGCAGGACATTTCATACCCACTCTTATGCGTTTAATATTTTCTGTTTGCAGTTCTGCTACAATATTTTTCATACCGTTATGAGTGCCGCCGCTACCTTCTGTTTTTATGCGGAGTTTGCCAAGCGGAATATCGGCATCGTCAAATGCGACAAAAATTTCTTCGGGATACGCGCCGTATTTTTTTGCAAGTTGTTTTACCGACTCCCCCGACAAATTCATAAAAGTTTGCGGTTTAGCCAGCACCACCGTATCGCCCCTTACCACGGCATTTGCAGTAAGCGCAAGACATTCTTTGTTTTTTACCTTTAGCTTGAGCAATTCCGCAAGTTCGTCTAGTACCATAAAACCTAGATTGTGATAAGTTCCGCGATACTTTGAAGTGGGATTGCCAAGTCCTACAATAAGTTTCATTAAAATCTTCCTTTGTAGTGCCGATATCTGCGCTATCAACACTTTCTTTCTTTTTAGGTTTTTCCCGCGTTTCCTGCCTTACTCTGCCAATACA
>DATESK010000169.1:0-2930 GCA_035270865.1 Clostridia bacterium
TATGGCTAGCAAATAAAATTGAAAACAAAAATTTGGCTAGTGAATAAATGAAAAACAAAAATTTGGCTAGTGAATAATAAAAAAATGACTAACAAGTAAATAAGCGAATTAAAAACAAATGAAACAAACTAAAATTTTTGAGCGGACAGAACTACTACTCGGCAAAGAAGCAATATATAAACTGCAATCGTCAAGCGTTGCAGTCTTTGGTTTGGGCGGAGTCGGCTCATATGTGGTGGAAGCGCTTGCCCGCGCAGGAATTGGTAAACTTGCGATTTTGGATAGCGATACGGTAAGCGAAACTAATATAAACCGCCAAATAATTGCCCTTCATTCCACAATCGGCAGAAAAAAAGTCGAAGTCGCTACAAGGCGACTTAACGACATTAACCCCGAACTTGAAATTGAAAGTTACGATATGTTTTTTAGTGAAGATAACGCCGACAAAATTCCTTTTGAAAAGTTCGATTATATAGTGGACGCAATAGACACGGTAACTTCAAAATTGCTGTTGATAAAAAAGGCTAAAGAGAAAAACATACCTATAATAAGTTCAATGGGAACAGGGAACAAACTTAATCCTAAGTTTGTAATTTCCGATATAAGCAAAACTTCCGTATGCCCTCTTGCAAAGGTAATGCGCAAAAAACTAAAAGAAATGAACATTGAAAATGTCAAGGTGCTTTGGTCGGACGAAATCCCTTTGACACCGACAATTCAAATTGAAGAGTTCGGCAGGCACATACCCGCAAGCATATCGTTTGTGCCGTCGGTAGCAGGGCTTCTTATTGCAAGCGAAGTTGTCAAAGATTTGTTAGCTAAGTAGGGACTAAAGAGGGACAATGACATATAACGAAGAAAAAAGCTGTGCAATAGTTCTAAACGGCGAAAGTATTGAAAGAGAAATCGAAGACGATTTTATAATATGCGCAGACGGCGGAGCAAAATTGCTTAAAGACCGTTTGCCTGACATTATTATTGGCGACAGCGACAGTTTGAGCGCGACACCAAAAGGTGTGAAAACGCTGAATTTTCCTGCAATTAAAAACGAAACAGATGGTGAACTTTGCGTGCGTTACGCCGCCAAAGAGGGCTTTAAGCGTATAAATTTTTACGGAGTTTTAGGTGGCAGAGCAGACCATATTTTGGGCAATTATACTTTGCTTGCCTTAGCAGATAAGTTAGGTTGCGTTGCAGTTGCGCGCGAAAAGGGGCTTGACATTCATTTTGCAAAAAGTTTTTTTACGCTTGAGACAAACAAAAACGACACATTATCGGTTGTGCCGTTTGGTGGATGTGCGGTTATAAAACAATCCGCGGGTTTATTTTACCCGCTTGAAAATTTAGTGCTTGAGCCTTTCCTCACGCGGGGAATTTCAAATATCGCAACTGAGAGCAAAATCATTTTGGAATTTGAAAAGGGCGTGGCTATAGTTTTCCATTATCATCTTAAGTCTTAATTTTTTTATACATAATTTTCCTAATGCTATTCATTTTTTTCTTCAATATTTCCGTTTGAAACGGTTATTGACTTTGATGTCGCAACATCAAGTTGACGCACAAAAGCGCGCGAACTAAAGAGTAAACAGCCTGCAATGAGCGCTACGGCGAGATCGGCAAAAGCGAAACTGTTATATAGGAACGACCACGCGACTGCGCTGTAGTTTTCCGGATTGCCCGAACCCCAAATAAAAATTCCGCTTACGACATGCGAAAAGTATCTTAAAATGACTGCTATAATTGCGCCAAACGCAAACTGCAAAACTGCTTTGCTTTTGAATAAACCGATTTCCTTGAACAAACCTGTGAGTCCGATTGCGGCAAAGGCTATGGGGTAGTCCAACAAAAATTGCACGGGATGAATAAACCACGGCGCTTGAATAAATTGAAGAAGTCCATAAATTGCGCCTGCGAGCACGCCCTTTCTCATACCGAACATATAGGCGTAAATCATAAGTGGAACTAAACTTGCAAAGGTGATAGAACCGCCCAAGGGAAGCTCAAAAAAGCGGATATAAGAGAGCGCAAAACTTGTCGCGATACAAAGCGCGGCGTACACTATTGACTTAGTATGTTCGGCATTTGTTGTCTTTTTGCCGAATACAAAGGCTAGAGCAATAACAATTCCAATTATTGATATTGTGAATATATAAAGCAACGATTCGCTTTTCGCATCCATTTGACCGAGCTTATATGTTTTAACCATATTCAAAATAAACAGCACTAGCGCAAAGGTAAAAATTGAGCCAAACGCTATTTTTGAATAAAGTTTGAAAGCGGATTTTTTGAAAATAGAAATAAAAAACGCAACAACAGTTAAAATAATAGCGGTGGCAAGCATTGCGATAATCGGATAAAAAGTGGCGGGGTCGATATAATCCGCGCTGATGTACTCATCAAGTTTTAGGTAAAAAAGAATCCCAAGGAGTCCTATAGCATATCCAATCAAAAAACCTGCCGACAGGTTCTTCGTGGGTTTTAGCATATCGGGTTTCACTTTCTTTATCGAAAAGTAAATAATGCCAATTAGGACTAGAACCGCGATTGTGAGATAAAGCGCGAGTGTTGCTGACTTGTCAAAGATTGACAATTCATTGAAATTTTTCATCTGTTCTCCTTCGCTAGTGAAGATTCCATCTGCATAAAAAAACGCCTAAAGATGATTATCTTTAGACGCAATAATTTGCACTACTTCCTTTCGTGAGTGTTAACTCAATCAAGTTCAAAGGGTGTAATCTCAGGCAGTTTACTGCCACCCCTAGCTATTAAATTAGACTTATAGTAACACAATAGTAAAATGCTGTCAACAATGTTTTCAAAATTCAGTGCAATGCTAAGCAAAAAAACGATTTGGTAAAACAAATTGTTAAAGATGAAAAGTTCTAAAATACTTCTTATTAGGGTAAAAATTCTATAAATTTATTTACTTC
>DATESK010000170.1:0-2954 GCA_035270865.1 Clostridia bacterium
AACCTTGCAAAACAGCTCACCGACCTATCAAACGGAACTGCGTATTCTTGGATTCCTGCAGCGAAGTAGTAAAAGACAACTGCTAAAAAATTTTAATGAAAGAAAAAATTACATTGCAAACGCAAATCATTTATTTTTGCAATATTTGTATAAATCGACCAAATAGACAGTTTATTATAGCTAAACCGAACTATAAACTATCGATTAAGCTACTAAAACAATAATGTTTAATAATATAAAATGAATTAACAATGAGGTAAGTATGGAAAAATTAAAGTTAGACTTGCTGGCTCTGCTTGAAGAGGATGCCCGTTTCACGACAGCAAAACTTGCAAAAATGACATCTACAACACAAGAGAAAGTGGAAGCAACAATCGCCGAAATGGAAGCTGATGGACTTATCATCGGCTACACTGCTATCGTAAATTCCGACTTGCTCGGTGACGAGCGTGTGCAGGCTTTGATTGAAGTGCGTGTTACGCCCGTGCGCAGTAAAGGCTTTGATACAATCGCAGAAGAGATTGTTAATTTTGACGAAGTTGAAAGTGTTTTTCTTATGAGCGGCGGCTATGATTTGACAGTAGTTGTCAATGGTCGCACTCTCAAAGAAGTTGCGCAGTTTGTTTCTGAAAGGCTGTCCACACTTGAAAATGTCATAAGCACAACAACCCATTTTATTTTGAAAAATTATAAACAGAACGGAATGTTAGTCAACAAAAAGACCGACAACAGAATTATGGTGAACCCTTAATGATAGATTACAATAAATTTATAAGCAAAAATGTATCGCAACTACAGCCCTCTGGAATACGCAAATTCTTTGATGTGGCAAATGAAATTCAAGGTGTCATTTCGCTAGGAGTTGGTGAACCTGATTTTGTTACGCCTTGGAATGTACGCGATGCGGCAATCAAAAGCATACAAAAAGGTTTGACGCAATACACTTCAAATTCGGGCATAACCGAACTCCGAAATCTTATTGCCCGCTACATTGAGCAAACCTTAAATCTTGACTATGAGCCTAAAAACGAAATAATCATAACGGTAGGCGCAAGCGAGGCGATTGATATATCCTTGCGCGCTATTCTAAATTCTGGCGATGAAGTTTTGCTTCCTGAACCGTCTTATGTTTCCTATGCTCCTTGCATAACACTTGCCGGCGGTATCGCAAAAAGTATTCCATCAAAGGTAGAACACGAATTCCGCATACAACCGCAGGATTTGGAAAATGCAATAACGGAAAAAACTAAAGCAATAATTTTGCCCTACCCCAACAACCCTACGGGCGCAATAATGGAAAAGGCGGATTTAGAAGTTCTTGTACCTATAATAAAAAAGCACAACTTGATTGTTATATCTGATGAAATTTACAGCGAATTGACTTATGACACACAACACTGCTCTATCGCAACTTTTGAAGATATGCGCGAGCGCACAATCTTAATCAACGGATTTTCTAAGGCATTTGCTATGACAGGTTGGCGGCTTGGCTATGTTCTTGCACCCGCCCCGCTTATTTACGCAATGTTGAAAATTCACCAATATGTAATTATGTGTGCGCCAACTTGCAGTCAGTATGCCGCAATAGCTGCGCTTCAAGACGGATTTGCAGACAACTTTGCCACGGTAAGACAAATGCGTGATGAATACAATATGCGCCGTAATTTTGTTGTTAAACGCTTGAACGAAATAGGACTAAAGTGCTTTGAGCCAAAGGGTGCATTCTATGTTTTCCCATCCGTTAAAGACACGGGGCTTGACGGCGAAGAATTTTCTATGCGACTGCTAGAAAAACAAAAAGTGGCGGTTGTTCCGGGCGCATCGTTTGGCGACTGTGGAAAAGATTATATCCGTATATCTTATGCCTATTCTATAAAATCACTTGATGAGGCTCTCGCCCGCATCGAAACCTTTGTCGCAACATTGACAAATAATGAACCAAAAGTAAAGATTGATTAGATAACAGCATTATGGAAGCATAAGACGCAACTTAAGTTACTAGCTTAAATAAAATTACGAATACTAAAAGAAGCAGTTTGTGAGAAAATGTAACAAAAGAAATTTAAGGAACAATAAAAATACTACATAAAGCAAAATCTAAAACCAAATATTAACAAGCCTAGAAAACTAAACTAAATGAAAACTAAAAAAACCGTACAATAACTTGTACGGTTTTCTTTCTTTGCTTTGACCAGCTTAACTTAAATTAAAGTGGTTTCACATCGACGGCTCTCATTCTGTTGGCATTACGCTTGTCAGCTTCCATTTCGAATGTAACCTTTTGTCCATCAGTTAATGACTTGTAGCCATCTCCTGTGATTGCGGAATAGTGTACGAATACATCTTCTCCACCTTCGTCATTGGCGATAAAGCCAAAACCTTTGCTTGCATTGAACCACTTCACTGTACCTTTATACATTAAAGATACCTCCAAAAAATAATATTTATCTTCTTTGATAAAAAATGCGCCCAGCGAATGATTGTACTTTCGCAGACGCAAACATTACCAACTTCGACCACTAAATAATATCACACTAAATTTATTATGTCCAGTATTTATTAAAAATATTTTAAAAATTAAAATCTTCTTAAATTTTTAATTAAAAATCACACAAATAATGAAAAATCTCTATTGCACCAACTTAGCTAACGACATTTTGCGGTTTGCCCGAAATAAATGCGCGTAAATTTTGTACGGTTACAGCTAGCAGTCTTGAGCGCGCTTCAAACGACATCCAAGCAATATGCGGAGTAATTATGCAGTTTTTGGCGGTAAGCAGCGGATTATTATACTTTGGCGGTTCACTTGACAGCACATCGACTGCCGCCCCCGCAATTCTACCTGAGTTTAGCGCATCTGCTAGAGCTTGTTCATCAATTAGACCGCCACGGGCAGTATTTAACAAAAATGCAGACGGGTGCATAAGCGCAAGTGTTTGAGCGTTTATCATTTT
>DATESK010000171.1:0-3774 GCA_035270865.1 Clostridia bacterium
GGCTATACAAAAGGACATTCACTTTCTAAGATATTTGAATTGGTAATAAAAAATTGATATCAAACTGCATACGAAATCTAATACGAACTAATTTTATTTGAAATACAAAAACGATATTATCAACTGCATACTAATTTATCCCAACTAACTGAACTTGTCGCTAGTGATATAGTCAACTTTCAAAGTATCGCAATATGTGCGAACAAATCTATTATTTACCGTCCACACATTAACGGTCAGCCCGCGGCTGTGTAAGGATTTCACAATTTTACGGTTTAAAAGTTTCCAATAAATGCCGATATTCATTTCGTTGTCAATCGCAACTTGAATTTGGTCGGCGGTTTTGACAAGATAATGGCAATCAACTTGAGGTTCAAGCGCACGGCAGTTTTGCAAGTTAGACAAATCGAAAGAAATAAACGAAACATTATTCCTTGAGTAAACTGTGTCTATAATGAAAAAAACCTTGCCAATTTGTGTTGCGTTAAATGTGGATTTAAGTTCAATGATTGCATTCTTTTGAAATTTTTTGCAAATTTGAAGGTAACGGCGGAAAGTGCAAAGGTAGCTATCAGCATCTTTCAACTTTTTTTCCGTAAGTTCAGCAAGTGTGCTATTTGCAATATCAAGTATTGTGCCGTCAGCAAATTCTACTTCGCTATCGTGCGAGCAAACTATTTCACCATCCAGCGTTATTCTTATATCGGTTTCAATTCCATAATAAGACATAGAACCTGCTTGAACAAATGCGCTTTCCGTATTTTTTAGACTATCGTTTTCGCTAAAACCGCGGTGAGCAATGTATTTTACACCTTTAGCTTTTGGGGCATACGCAAAAGTTAACACTCCCGCGCCGATTATTAGCACGCAAAGAACAGATACTAAAAAAATCAATGTCCTTTTTGTTAACACGATTTTACTTTTCATTATTTTTCGCCATCATTTTGGCTTGCTTTATTTCGCTTGCCGAATTTCCGCTTGCTATATTTACGCTGCCATTTTCGATTGTTATATTTTCGATTGTTACATTGTTTGCCGTATCGTTGTTTTCTAAATTTTCGCACGCTTGCTTTTTCTTATTCCTAAAAAGCAGGAATTTCTTTGATAGGTAATTGTAAATCAAAACCACTACTGTCATAATGATTTTCACTATCCATTCATTCATTTTAAGCAAATCAAAGCCTAAATACATTCCTAGGTAATGAAGTCCCAATCCTACTGTACTTAACACCCAGAAAATAACCGCGCCTTTGACTGTCTTGCTATCGCCTTTTTCATTGAAAACGAACAGCACGGAAAAAATGTAGTTGAAAATAAGTCCGCAAATAAATCCGCAGCCCGTGCTGACAATCGTTGCAACCGTGGTAGGTCTTCCGCCGCCGAAAAAAACATTGAAGAAATTAGGGTAAATGGAAGGATTGAAGAAATATAAAACAACGCCCATAACGAACATATCAATAATTGTCGCTAATCCGCCGACAATTAAAAATCTAACAAATTCGCAAAGCGTTGGGTATTTTTTAGCAAAGCAATGAACCTTTTCATTAAATTTAGACACAATAAACTCCCTCGGCATTCAAAATTGCATTTTAACTTGAAATATTTGTTACCTCTCGGCAAAATCAAACCTTATAATATTGCCATTTTATCATCTAATACGGAAAAAGGCAATAATTAGTTTATTTAATAAGCCTATATCCCCTCTCTCAAGTTTTGAAAAGCGGTTCGCCGTACACTTTTGCTCTATAGTAAATTATTTTGAATAAAGTGCTAATACTATTTTCGGAGGACAAACTATGCCTGATTATCTTAAAGTTATCATCGCTTCAGCAATAACTTATGTATATCTGTTTATAATTGCAAAGTTGCTTGGGAAAAAACAAATTGCCCAGCTTTCGTTTATAGACTATATTGTGGGTATAACTATAGGTTCAATCGCCGCCGAAATGTCAACGGAGACAACCGAACCTATTTACCAATATATAATAGCTATGACTTTGTTTTTCCTATTCGATTTGCTTATTACAATACTGAGTAGAAAGAGCGCGGGTTTGAAAAAACTTTTGAACGGCAAACCGCTTATTCTTATAGATGAAGGCAAATTCGATTATGAAAATCTTAAAAAAAGCAAAATTAGCGTGGATGAGGTATCAGGAATGGCGCGCGATAAAGGCTACTTTGATATAAATGATATCGCCTTTGCTATATTTGAAACAAGCGGCAAGTTGAGCATTATGCCAAAAAGCCACAATAAACCAGTTGTTGCAAAGGATATGGGTATAACTCCTGAAAAGCCCCAACTTACGCAATATTTAGTGGTAGACGGCAAAGTTTCCAATGATTCTCTTAAACAAAGCGGGCGCGACAAGGATTGGCTGTTCAAAGAATTAAAAATTAAAGATGAGAGCGAACTTAATAACATTTTAGTCGCAAGCTATGATGAAACCCGCAAAAACTTTAATGTTCATTATAAAAACACTAACGCTTAATGCGCTAGTGTTTTATTATTCTTTTGTGTTTTAATATTTTTTTGCTTGCGTTGCTATTTCTTTTGTGTCTTCTATTCTTTGAATTTTATATTTGTTTTGCGTTGCTAATCTTTTGTGTTTTCTTTTCTTTGAATATTTGTTTTGAGTTGCTAATCTTTTGTGTTTCAATATTTTTATTCGATAATCTTTTTCCGTTAAATTATTTTTCTGCCTTCAATAAAGTAACTCCAGCGTGTAGCCGATATTTGCTCAATCACCGCGTGATCTGAAGCGGTATGAAGAATGTAATTATCTCCTAAGTAAATTGCCACATGTCCGACTCTTTCGATACCCGTTTTGTAGTAGCGAGAGGAATTAGTAAAGAACATAAGGTCGCCACGCACAAGATCGGATTTTGCAACATAACTACCTTGCTTTACCTGCGTTCTTGTGTTCATCAATAAATTTTCATTTGCGCCGTAGTAAAACATATATTGCATAAGCGATGAACAATCGAATTTGGTGATATTAAAATTCGTGTACAATACGCCGTTACCGCTATGAAGTCTAACCGCTCCGTAAACATACGGCGTACCAAGCAGTTTTGCGCCGATTGCAATCACGCTTTCAATATTCGCGTTTTCACTTGCTTCCATTGTAACGATTTCGGTGTATACAGAACTTGCGGAAATAAATGCGGTTTGGTTTCTATAATATGTAGAGTACCAACCGTCGTCTTCCATCACATACACGACCATATCGCCTTTATCTAGCGTTCCTAGCGATGAAAATTGCGAGCCAGGTCCTTTACGAACGCTAAGTAAGCCAATCTTTGCCCGAATATATGTAACTTTGGGAGTTTCTGGAGTGGCATCCTCATCGTTTGGTTCATTTGCTAGTATACTTCCGCTTTCGTCTAAACTAGATTTAGCAATATTCTCATTAGGGGTTGTTGAAATACACCCCGCCAAAATTGCCGAGAATAGCGCGCACAAAATTATTAGAACTGATACTTTCCTTATAAATTTTTTCATTAGTGTCCTCCTATCGATTCAATTATAACTGAAAAT
This sequence comes from Clostridia bacterium, assembly GCA_035270865.1. GTDB lineage: Bacteria > Bacillota > Clostridia > Christensenellales > CAG-917 > STD2-102. Next base: position 3,539 of record DATESK010000171.1, read on the forward strand.
ATACATATTAGTTCTATGCAATATATGGAAAATGCCTTTTCAATTTCTATATCGAAAATAGCCGTAAAAAACATAGGAAAATTCGTGTTTTCTCAAAAATGTATTAAAAAAAGGGTTTCGTTTTCGAAACTCTTTTTTCCATTATTTTAACTCTCTATTAGCTAATTTTTCACATCAATATTTTTTCAACTCATTCGCTTTCTTTCGGATTCTATGTAGTTGCAATACCTTTAAGT
>DATESK010000172.1:0-4620 GCA_035270865.1 Clostridia bacterium
TCCCCATACTCATTAATCCTATTAAACTACTAAAAACTTTTCAAATTAAAAACACTTTTATGAAATAATAGCGTTAAACTAACAAATTAGAAAACGGATTTTCTAGTGCAGAATGCATTCGGCACATGCGTATCAAAACAGACCGAATCAACGACCAGTTCTTTTTCAGTATCGTAAACAACAATGTTCATTCCACGATTGTTTACGCTATAATCCTTACCGTCAATTTTGATTTCCGCTAAATTACCATTACGGTAAACTTTACTTGAAATATCAAATTTATGCCTGGAAATATCACCGCTGAAAAATGATGGTTCCTCATTGTCGCCCAAAACTTCAAAGACATTTTTACCCTTATTAAAAATTGCAATGTAGCTTCGCCAATGTTTATCCTTTAGATGCGTTTTTACACCGAGCTTCAAAAACATTGTTTCTATTTTATCATTCAGATTATGACCAATAGTGTCTTTAGCGGAAATTATGATTACATATTTATCTCTATTATCAGAAAGTTCAGGAACATACTTATAAATATCTTCAATAAGCGGCAGGTTAGATTGAAGAACAGCGTGGTAAAGATTACTATACATTTTTGACAAATTATTGATTTTGGTTTCCAGCTTAGTAGTATACTCTACCATTAAGTCATAATCGGAAATACTCTTCACTTTTTTATCATTAAGCGCATCCGCTAACCACTTTGTACATCTCTCTATTTCGAGAGACAGCTTCTTATTTACCTTTTCAAAATCAATTTGCTCCCAAATATTTTTGTTGCTTAAAAAACTCTCAAAACTATTAACGGCTCGATTTTCCAGTCCTAATAAACTTAAAAGCGAAAGCATCCGCGCCACGCCCCTGCGGTTATTTATTATGCAAATAAAGTTCTTCTTAAATATAATTGAAAAACATATACCATGGAATGAATCCGTGATAACGAGTTCGGATTCTAAAATACTTTTAAGCCTATCTTCGTTTTTGCCATTCGCATAATAGACATTGTTAGGTGTTTCATAAGACTGACGGAACATTTCTGAAAACATCTCGACAGGAAGCCCAAGTTTGTTAGAGCTGTATGTTAAAATGTCCATCTTCTGTTTATTAGGATCTAAAATATACGATGATATATATTTATCTGCAATTTTATTTTTGCTGGAAACTTCGGCAAGTTCAACATATTTTTGTGATTCACACAAAAATACGGGGTCTAACACCCAATCAGCCTGCACGCCAAAATATTTCTTTGCAATCTCAACTCCCGAGCTTTCGCGTACAGAAAACTTGTCAAATTTTTTCATAAAAAATGACATCTCTACTCTATCGCGTTCCCTTCCTGTAAAAGTATCATGCCCGAAAGATGCCGCATAAGCGATTTTCGATTTGCTGTCATTTACCCAGTCAAGCGTGCACCATTCGCCGAAATTATGATATAAGTTTTTGTGGAACATTTGATCGGAACCGACCAAAAAAGTTGAGCATCGATCATTAAGAGTACGCATCGCAGTTTTCGTGGGATAAATTTTCGCACATTCATAATCGTTGTATGGATTTTGTATATACGCTTTTTCTATGGATGCGGGTCTATGCGGGGCATTTGCAGGTCTTTCAATCATCAAAACAGAATAACCAAGCGATTTAACGGCATTATACAAGCCGTAATAAGTCAGCGCGCCACCAAAATTTTCTACGGTGTAAATACTCACAATTCCAACATCAAAATGTTCATTTGTGCAATCCTGTACATTTTTTGTAAAATTATCTTTGCTTAAATTGTCAAAAAATCTTTTTCTAGCAAAATGAACAGGGTACGGATGCAATAACGATTTATTCAATTTTGTTGCCCAATCTAATGGAGTTTTTTTGTTAATAGGAAACATATTGAAATATTTGCTTATTTTACTTTTGCCCTTTTGATTGTTGATAAGCAAAATTGATGTGCCTTTGTGGTCATCTAATGAGCGGTCAAATTCCGCTACCCCCCAGAAATCGCCAAGTGTTAAATCACCTTGGCGTGGAATAGTTGCAAATTTGCACTTTGTACATGATTCAATGAGCATTAGTTGCTTGAGAAAAGCATTATAATAACTGTCATTCTTAAAAGGTATTCTTTCTGCGCTACCATCTTTATAGAATATATTCATATCGGTCGACCAACCGAAAACTTCTTTGTCTCGGAAATCAACTCGGTCAATATTTTCAACATTAAAACTATCAGACAAATACTTATGCAATGCTTTTGAAGATGGCGCTCCGTGGCAAACAAAATCAATGCTGAGCAAATTATCATAATCTTTGCCGAGAAACTGCTTTAATCCCGCGACTTGGCAAGGGCATCCGCAATATAATACTTGTTTATCTTCAGACAAAAGTGCTTTAATTTCGGTAAATACTTTTTTTGTGTTGCTTTGAACATATTTTGACCGCAACAAGGGCGTCAAATTATTAATATCGGAAATGATAACCGTGTTCAAATCAAAATTCTCATCAAATTTGGCTCCGCAAACATATCCGCCGTTTTTCAAATAATCTTCTGCCAAAAGCCCAAACACTCCGCCGGAGGAACAACACAACCTAATTTCATCGGTTGCCGCAACCGCATAACATTCGGGATTTTCATAATTTGAATTTGTTTTAGGGGTACGGACTGGACAAACCTTGTCGCATTTATAACAAAGAATACATTTTTCCATATCGATATAAGGTGTCCAAAATCCTTCATCGTTTTGTTTCATGCTTATAGCATCGGTGGGACAAATATTAAAACACGCGCCGCAACCAGTGCATTCGCTATCGGAAACGGGCGTTTCTTTTATTATCTTTTGCATTAACATCCTCACTAAATATTTAAATAATTATTCCAGAAAGTTAAATTTGTTATCTCGCCGAATCTGTTTTTGTACCCTTTCATTATTTTGCGAGCTTTACGCTTGAATTTGCATTTTAGCCTAAAATATTGTAAAAGTAACGATATGGATTTCTCAAAGTTCTTTTCGGTAACAAAACCCGTATGCGATATTTCATCATAATTCAAAACTTTCTTTGCCCTATAGCATTGTAAAGAACGAGTGTTTGTCGCTGATGCATATGAATATTTTTTGCGCGGTTTCATAAACAAACCATTAAATGATAATCGTCTAAAGAACCTGCATATTTGGTTTTTATCATGGACATTTGACATCCGTTCGTATTCAGGATAGGAAAAAGGCACGGATAATTCATCAATTGACTGCATTTTATACCCGCTATTTATTATTTCTTTATTCAATGCTTCGCCATCCTGGACTTTCAGCCAATCTATGCCTTTCAAAAAGTCGTTTACACCGCGCATAATGAGTTCAGCGTTTTTATAGCGGTACCAAAAAATCTCGCGCAATACAGTATTTTCAAATTCTTTATAAAACTGCTTTTTTTTGAATAATGAATAAATAGAATTTACAATACATTGGTTTCTTAAAATATAGTACCATTGCATTGAAGAATACTTATTTTCAAAAGGCTCGTGCCAAACACATATGCCATTCATTAAGATCAAATAACGCATATTGCGCAATCCGTATTCTACATCATCAGCTTTGATAAAGATAGGCAAAGGCAAATTGCTTTCGCTGACTTTGGATAGCGGAACAGCACAATACCACCAAGCATTATAATTAGTCGCTTCTTCATACTCATTATATATGCAGGCTTCGGCATCCCTTAAATCAAGACCCTTTTTTAATGATTTTATCGCGCCTCTATCCCAGTAGCCTCCCGATTCGTGGCATAAATATTGATTGTCAAGCCTAAGCATACTTCCGCCGATAAAGGCTTCAGCGTATTTTGCATTTACTAAAGTCAAAATTGAATAAGTTCTAAGCACAACTTCGGGGTCTAAGACGATGTCGTCATCCATAAAAAGCGCGTGTGTAAACTTATCGCTTTCTTTTCTTTTTGCTATCTCAATCAAGCCCCGCGTAAAGCCACCGCTTCCGCCCACATTTTTGTTCGGGAAAATATGAATTTTTTCGTTCTCTAGTTCTTTGCAATCTAATGTCTTTGCATTATCGGTAACGAACACCTCGCAATGGTTGTTCATTTCGGATTGCGGATTGGCAAAAAAACTTTCCCTAAGTTTTTGCAAATTGTTTATAACAAATTTCTCACGCTTGTAAGTGCAGATGTTTATGCCTATTTTTACTTCTCTAATTTTTTTAGTTTCAATTTCGGTTAAATAAAACCCGCCAAAATACATGCCGCTTGAATTAAGCGACATAATTCTGAATGAAATCAACCCAGTCGTATGTTTAAAATTTATTGGGATTTTAACAGATGTTCGTTGCCATTCTTCTACTATTGTTTCAGCCAAAACTTCGGTCAAAACTTCGCGACCGCGACCACTACGATATTTCCTGACAATGGTAACCAAAAACTTGCCTTGCAAATCAAGCGACAGACTAACATTGTCGATTATCGTATACTTCATCCACTTTTCTAAAGAAAAAGAGTTAAAATAAGTATCAAATTCGGCCACGCCGCCCTCACCGCAAAATTCGATATGATCCGATGCATAGAAAAACTTGCATACGCCGTTATTTCTTCTAAAGTACAGCGGTTCTTCAGAACATACATTTGGTACTGGAA
>DATESK010000173.1:0-11118 GCA_035270865.1 Clostridia bacterium
AAAAGGCTATGAATTATTTCATAGCCTTTTTTTATACATCATTACTTTGTTTTATTAACCTATACTTTGTTTTATTACATCATAATATGAGCATACAAGCAAATGAGAAAATGGTTAGTCCAACTTGCTTATTTCATATGCTCCTTAAAGAAGTTGCACATAAGCGTGTTTGTCGTAATGCCCTCAGGTCTTTCGGGATAAAGCACATTGAAGACATGGGTAAGCGGCTTTGTGGAATCCTCTTTTTTGAAGTCAAGGAATTCAAATTCTACACCCTTCTCTTCCAAAATCTTGACAAAATTTAGGGATTGACTTCTAACAAAATCTTTCGCGCCCGTGCTTAAAAAGAGAGGCGGAAAATTTTCAACTTTATTATTTCTTATTGTCATGCTATCAAGCAAAGGATGTTTCTTGTAGTCATTGCCCAAAAGCAATTTATGTAAATGACGAATGTAAGCAAAATTCAATTTTTTTCTAAAGACTTCTAAATCAAACACGGCACAGGTAAAGCCCACAGCGTTGAACTCTAATGGCACATTAAGTCCTGATTTCTCCGCCAATTCTTTATCGGTGCTGACTGATGTAAGATATGCGGCAATATGTCCGCCTGCGCTATCTCCCGTGAGGAAAATATTATTCATATCGAAAGGATAATCTTTACCGTTAGCTTTCACCCACTCAAAAGCGTCACACGCGTCCTTAAAGATGTTAGGAAAACCGCCGTCAAACTGCAAAATTCTGTAACTGATATTGACAACTGCAAATCCACGCTTTGCAAGCGACATAGCATAATATTTGTTTATTTCCTTTTTTCCGTAAGTCCAGCCACCGCCGTGAATATCAATGATGACAGGTAGCTTTTTATCCTTTGAGTCATCGGGGTAATAAATGTCAAGCAAATGATATTCATTATTGTCGCCAACATAGTCAATATCGCAAATTGCTTCAACACCTTCCGGTGCAGATTGAAGCGAAAGCCTCTTGGTGTCAATTTTGGTTACAAAATTAAACATTAAATCTACAAGCTTCTCGGCATATTTCATATTTTCTCCCCTGCAATTTATTTCAAACTGCAATAATACATTTCACCATTTCAAACCCAACTTAATTTCAAACCAACAAATGAATTTTATCATATGGTTACATTTATATCAAGAGCAAAAAAAGCAGTTATTCCAACTCAAACGCACCAGTATACAAATTATAATACTTGCCTTTTTGGGCGATAAGTTCATCGTGGTTGCCCTGCTCGATTATTTCGCCGTGCTCAAGCACTACGATTTTATCAGCGTTGCGGACAGTTGACAAGCGATGCGCTATGACAAACACGGTGCGTCCTTCCATCAAACTGGTCATACCTTTCTCAATAAGTTTTTCGGTGCGCATATCAATGGAGCTAGTCGCCTCATCAAGCACAAGCACGGGAGGATTTGAAACTAAAGCGCGGGCTATTGAAAGAAGTTGTCTTTGACCTTGTGAAAGATTTGAGCCGTCACCGCTAAGCATTGTGTCGTAACCCTCAGGCAAATGCGCAATAAAGGTATCGGCATTAGCAAGGCGCGCCGCAGTTTCGACTTCTTCGTCAGTTGCGTCAAGCCTGCCGTAGCGAATATTATCTCTAACTGTTGCCGTGAACAAGTGAGTGTCTTGCAATACCATACCAAAAGATTTCCGCAAATCGTCTTTTTTGATTTTGTTTATATTGATGCCGTCATACCGAATTTTTCCGTCAGGGACATCATAAAAGCGGTTTATAAGATTTGTTATTGTGGTTTTCCCCGCCCCTGTTGAGCCGACAAGCGCGATTTTTTCGCCGTCCTTTGCCAACAAACTTATGTCGTGCAAAACGGTTTTATCACTTTCATACGCAAAGGTTACATCGTCAAATTCCACAGTACCGTTTAGCTTTGCGTAAGTTATTGTGCCCTTTTCTTTATGGGGGTGTTTCCACGCCCAAATTCCCGTCCTTTCGGCGCACTCAACTAAATTCCCCTTTTCATCTTCTGTCGCATTGACCAAAGTTACATAGCCTGTATCCTTTTCCTGTTCTTCATCAAGCAAAGCGAAAATTCTTTCCGCGCCGGCGAGCGCCATAAATATCGCATTGGCTTGTTGCGACATTTGCACAAGCGGTTGACTGAACTGTCGTGAAAACTGCAAAAATGACGCCAACTTTCCAAGAGTCATTCCGCCAAAACCAAGTAACGCAAAAATCGCGCCCATAACGGCGGTTAGCGCATAATTTATATATGAAATGTTGCCCACAATAGGCATCAGAATATTCGCATAAGTGTTGGCAGCGCAGGTTGCGGAGAGAAGCGCTTCATTTACTTTGTCAAAATCGGCTTTTTCTTCTTTTTCGTGGCAGAACACTTTGACTACCTTTTGCCCCTCAATATGTTCCTCAATAAATCCGTTTACTTTGCTCAGTTCCTGCTGTTGCTTAACAAAATATTTTCCGCTTTTGCCGCCGATTTTTTTCACGACAAACAACATAATGAACAACATAACAATAATCAAGAGAGTTAAAAGCGGACTTAAAATTACCATCATAACGAATATGGCAATAACCGTTATTCCCGATGAAATCAAGTTCGGCAGACTGTTTGAGAGCAGTTCGCGCAATGTGTCGGTGTCGTTTGTGTAACAACTCATAAGTTCGCCGTGTGTGTGCGTGTCAAAAAAATGTATAGGCAATTTTTGCATATGCTCAAACATTTGATTTCTTATTGTTTCCATAACTTTGCCGGTTATGAAAATCATAATACGATTAAACACATAGTGTAGACTAGCGCCGACTGCGTAAACAGCCGCCATAGCAATAACATATACGGCAAAACCTGAATATGTTACACCTGCGGCATTTCTTGAAAGCGGTAAAATGTAATCGTCAATCAAAATTGACAGCATAAAAGTTCCCGCAACATTAGCAAACACAGTTATGAGCAAAAATACCGAAGCAATAATCAATTGTTTCTTAAAGGGTTTCAAATAAAACAAAATGCGCTTAAAGGTTTTACCTGGATTTTTCACGCCGCCCTTTCCATCCATCATGGGAGCTTTAGATTTATTTTTTTTCATATCACTTAACCCCCTGTTTCTGAATGTTGTAAACTTCCTGATAAATTTCATTGGATTTAAGCAGTTGCTTATGTGTGCCTATTGCGGAAATTTTGCCGTCATCGAGAACAATAATTCTATCCGCATCGGCAACCGAAGTAACTCTTTGCGCTATAACAAACACAGTCATATGACTCAAATTTTTGCGGAATTGTTCGCGGATTTTGCTGTCTGTGGCAGTATCAACCGCTGAAGTGCTGTCATCAAGTATCATAATTTTAGGATTTTTCAAAAGTGCGCGGGCTATACAAAGCCTTTGTTTTTGTCCTCCCGAAACATTGACTCCGCCTTGACCTAGGTAAGTTTCATAACCGTCAGGAAAACTCATAATGAAATCGTGCGCTTGAGCAGCTTTTGCCGCCTCAAAAATTTGTTCGTCAGTTGCGTTTTCGTTGCCCCATTTAAGGTTTTCTTTGATAGTGCCTGAAAACAACACATTCTTTTGCAGTACCATAGCAACCGAATTACGCAAGTTGTCAAGTTTATAATCCCTAACATCTCTACCGCCCACTAATATCTTGCCCGAAGTTACATCATAGAGTCTAGGTATAAGCTGCACGAGTGTGGATTTTGACGAACCTGTACCGCCGATGATTCCAATTTTTTCGCCCGACTTAATTTCCAAGTTAATACCGCTAAGATGCAGGTTATCGGGATTTTTATTGTAGGAAAAATTGACATCAGAAAAAACTACCGAACCGTTTTCAACCGAAATATTTTCCGTGGATTCGCTGTCTTTGATATCGATTTCTTCATTCAAAACATCCACAATACGCACGGCGGATGATTTGGATAAAACCAACATAACAAACATAAACGCAAGCATCATAAATGAAATTAAAATAGTCATGACATACGAAATGAACGCCATAAACGAGCCAAGTTGCATTCCGCCGACAATTATCTGATTTCCGCCGAACCACGCGACAGCGATAAGGCAGGCATACATTGATAGCTGCATAATCGGCATTGCCGATGTAAGCAATTTTTCAGCGCGCAACTGCAGTTTTTGCGCTTGAGATGAAACCTGCTTAAACCGCTTAGTTTCATAATCTTCACGAACAAAGGACTTCACAACGCGAATACCTATTAAATCTTCTTGCGTCTTTTCGTTTAAGTCGTCATACTTCTTTAGCATTGCATTAAACCTTGAAAATGCAAGCGAAGCGATAATAGCTAAACTTACCAACAAAATCGGTAGAACCGCGAGGAAAATCAAAGCGAGGTCTGCATTGATTGACACCGCCATAAGTATCGCTAAAGTCAACATTATAGGGGCGCGCAACAATATTCTTATGAACATCATAAACGCATTCTGCACATTGGTAACATCAGTTGTAAGGCGTGTAAGCAAACTTGCGGTGTTAAACTTATCCATATTGAAAAAAGAAAAATCTTGAACTTTGTAAAACAAATTTTTGCGCACATTCTTGCCAAAGCCTGTTGCCGCGACAGCCGAAAATCTGCCCGCTAGCGCGCCAAAGACAAGCGAAATTGTTGCCATTACCGCCATCATTCCGCCAACTGCTACAACAAAATCTATTCTACTGTATAGTGTGAAAAGATGAAGCCGTACCGAACCAAATTCCAAAATCAAGGCGTATTCCGATAAATCCGCCGACATACCCACATTGACGATTTGCGCCATTAGGATAGGAATCAATACTTCAAGAACTGCTTCAAGCACGACAAAAATAGGAGTTATTAAAGTAGGCCTTTTATATTCCCCTATGCACCCTGCAAGTGTTCTTAATAATTTTTGCTTTTTAATTGGTTTTTTAATTTTATTCATATTCAGCTGTATTACGCGCCATTTCCTATTGTTCTATACTTTTTAGATTATGTGATTTATTTCTCTTGTTCATTCTTGCAAAGTGATGAATTATTTTTTTTCCATTTTATGCATTCACAATTATAATAATTTATACCATTTTGGAGTTAAATAGTCAAGTATTGCGCGCGCCTAACACTAAAATTTGTAGGAAATTTTTTTATTACACATAATCTTTCTAACTAAAAAATTGCAAAATAAAAAGGTGAGCCACGCTCACCTTTTTATTATTGTTTAATTATGCAAGAAAAGATAATTTGTTGTTTAGCACAATCGTAATCAAGTCAATAAGCCAAAAGAGAGGAAACAATATAAAATTCAATATTGCGCCTAAGTATTTCTTCTTTTGGAATCTTACTACAATACCTAAAATCAAGCTAGTAATCGGAATGATTGCAAGTATTATGCTTAAAAGATGACCCGTTCCAAGATAACCACTTCCACCAGATTTTGCCATGTGTGCATACCTCCTTTTATTTTTTTAATTAGCTGTTTTCCAACTAGTCAAGTATTTCAAAGTTTATCTCTTAACTTTTGACTACCTTCCTATTTTGAGCAGTTTTTTAATAATAATGTATAATACTATATCAAATATGATTATCGCAATAATTATAACATCGCAAGATGGTTAAGTACATTTAATTTTTTCTGCCTAAACTTGCCGTGTATTACTTTGTTTTTAACAAGCCTTGACTTTATTGTTTTGAAAAGCCTTGAGCCGTTTTTAACAAGCCTTGACTATATTGTTTTGAAAAGCCTTGAGCTGTTTTTGATAAGCCTTGAACTTTATCACTAGATTAAAAAACTACACTTTCACGATAGGATTGCGCGCAGCCCTAACTTCGTCAGGTCTTTTTATAACCGCATTATGCGGTGCGCCGTGCAAATACTCAGGATTATTGTGCGCTTCGACATACAACTCTTTGAGTATCTCTACCGCGCAATCGAGAGTTTCTTTGTTTTCCGTTTCGGTCGGCTCAAACATCAATGCTTCATGGACAATCATCGGGAAATACATTGTCGGCGGATGCATATGACGATCTATCATTGACTTTGCGACATCCATAGCCGACACACCCGTTTCGTCTTTTAGCTTTTGCAATGAGATAACGAATTCGTGCATACAATAGCGGTCGTTTTCCGTTTCGTAAATATCTTGCAATCTTGCTTTCATATAGTTGGCATTAAGCACCGCGTTTTCAGAAGCTTCCTTAAGCCCTTTTCCGCCGAGTGTTAAAATATACGCCAACGCTTTGACGCATACGCCAAAGTTTCCGTAAAATTTTGTTACCTTCCCTATACTTTTTTCGCTGTCTGCAAACGCAAAACCTTGCTCCGTTTTTTCAACATACGGATTAGGCAAAAACTTTGCAAGTTCGGATTTGCAACCCACAGGACCGCTTCCAGGGCCGCCCGCGCCGTGAGGTGTCGCAAAAGTTTTGTGAAGGTTAAGGTGAACGACATCAAAGCCCATATCGGCAGGACGCACAATTCCCATAACCGCGTTCAAATTTGCTCCGTCATAGTAAAGCAAGCCACCTGCCTCGTGAACTATTTTTGATATCTCTACTATGTTCTTCTCAAACAAACCAAGCGTAGTAGGATTTGTAAGCATCAAAGCCGCAGTATCCTCACCGACAAGTTCTCGCAAATTGTCGAGGTCAACACCCTTTTCAGAATTGGATTTAACACTCACAACCTCAAAGCCCGCCATAGCTGCGCTTGCCGGATTTGTACCGTGCGCGCTATCGGGGATCAAGATCTTTTTGCGTTTGTTATCGTGCCTTGCAGTGTGGTATGCGCCTATCAACATAAGACCAGTATACTCACCGTGCGCACCTGCACAAGGTTGCAAAGTCATACCATTCATTCCCGTTATCTCGCACAAAAAGGCGCTTAATGTGTTCAAAACGGCAAGTGAACCTTGTGTTCGGTCAGTTGGTTGCAATGGATGAATGTTAGTAAAACCTTCTAAGCCCGCAATTTCTTCGTGCAATTTCGGGTTATATTTCATCGTGCAAGAACCCAGCGGATAGAAACCGTCGTCCACTCCAAACGCTCTTTTTGATAGCGCCGTAAAGTGGCGCGTAACATCAACTTCGCTTACTTCGGGAAGAGGAAGTTCCGCTCTTAACATTAATTTGTCCAAAACATATTCTTCAACTTGAAGGGGTCGAATTGTAGCGGCGCGGTTGCCAGTCTTTGACTGTTCAAATATTGTTTTCATAGCACCGCCCCCTTTACGACTTCCACGACTTTATCCATATCCTCTTTTTTGCACATCTCAGTTGCGCACCAAAGTATTTCATCATCACTTAGTGCCAGTCCGCCTAAAATTCCCTCATAATCTAGCGCACTTAAAATCGCTTTAGACTTACCAACGGCAAGTGTAACAAATTCGTGGAAAAATTCGCCGCCGAATTTCAAGCTTATTCCGTCTACTTTTTCAAGTTCGCGCGCCAAATAATGCGCGTTTGAAAGACAGTTTACGGCGACTTCTTTTAGTCCTTTTGCGCCCATAGAAGAAAGATATATAGAAGCGGTAAGAGCGCAATGCGCCTCGTTTGAACAAATGTTTGAAGTGGCTTTTTCTCGGCGTATATGCTGTTCTCTTGCTTGAAGTGTCAAAACATAAGCCGTATGCCCGTCCGCGTCAACAGTTTGCCCCACAATCCTTCCGGGGATTTTTCTCATATCTTTTGCCGTGCAAGCCATAAAGCCGAGATATGGGCCTCCAAAGTTCATAGGAAGTCCCAGCGGTTGCGCCTCGCCAACAGCTATGTCAACTCCGCACTCAAACGGTGTTTTCAAAAGACCGAGGGCAATAGGATTAAATCCCGCAACAATTTTTGCGCCAACGCCGTGTACCTTATCCGCAATTACTTCCAAATTTTCAAGCAATCCAAAAAAGTTTGGTTGCTCTAAGTACACCGCGCATACATTATCATTTAAGCTGTTTGACAAAATATCCGCATTGACAATACCGTTTTCGGTGCGGACAATTTCTACCACCATTTCACGCCTTGAAAGGTAAGTTTTTATAACCTCTATCGTGTCAGGATGCACATTGTCAAAAACTACTGCGGTATTGCGTTTTTTATCGGCATACATAAGTAATGCCTCAACTGCTGCAGTTGCGCCCGAGTAGTGCGAAGCGTTTGAAACATCCATTCCCGTCAAACGGCAGATATACGATTGATACTCAAATATGCTCTGCAAAATCCCCTGCGACATTTCGGCTTGATAAGGCGTGTACGCTGTCAAAAATTCCGAGCGTGACGATAGATTTTTCACAACCGAAGGAATGTAATGAAAGTAGCTACCTGCGCCACGGAAGATTTTTTTGTATACTTTGTTTTGTTCGGCATAATCTTTCATTATGTCAAACACTTCCTGCTGACTAAGCCCGTCAGGCAAACAAAGAGGTTTTGCTCTTAATGTAGAGGATATATCGCAAAATAGGTCATTGACGCTTTTTGCGCCGATTACCTCAAGCATTTGCTTCCGTTCCTCATTTGTGTTTGAAAGATAATTCGCCATTTTTCGTTCCTTATAAATTAACGCGCACTAAAAGTTTTGCATACATTATGCGCTCGCCTTTTTGATTTTCAAACGCTAACTATTACTTTAATATACGCACATAGTTTGAGTTTTCAAAACGCTAACTTTTGCTTTAATACACGCACATAGTTTGAGTTTTCAAAACGCTAACTATTTTTGCGGTAATTAAATTCTAAATTATAGCGATTTTATATAATCAAAATATTCGTCTTCATCTAGCAGTCCGCTCACCTTTCCACTAACTTCAATTTCACAAATCCAAGCGGAAAGCGCATTATCATTGATAATTTCGGGAGAGTCTTCAAGCTCGCTATTCACAGCAATAATTTTGCCGTCAATCGGCGCGTTAATTTCCGAAACCGCCTTAACAGATTCTACTTCACAAAAAGCATTATTTGCGGTAATACTGTCGCCAACGCTCGGTAAATCAATAAATACTATATCGCCTAACTCTTTTTGCGCGTAGTTTGAAATTCCAATTTTCGCGGTATTGCCGTCCACAAGTGCCCATTCGTGTGTCTTTGAATAATAAATTTTGCTCATAATTCCCTCCGAATTGATTCGTTTTATGTTAATAATTACTATTTCATTTTTTACATTGCAATACTTTTATTGCAATTACTGTTTTCATTTTTTACAACTCTTATTACAATTACTGTTTTCTCATTTTTACTTTTCACTACACTATATTTGTTATTGCACTTTACAAATTTAATTCACTAAGCTTTCTTTTTATAAAAAGGCAAAGCCACAACTTCAAGTTTAAGTCTTTTCCCTCTCACATCAACGGTCAAAGGTTTATCCGCAAATTCCAACTTTACTCTTAACATACAAATTGCAGTTTGAAGTGTGGGCGAAAATGTTCCCGATGTTACATATCCAACTTCCTCGTCCCCGCAAAATATCAACGAATGTTCCCTAGCAATTCCGCGGTCGACAACCTTTGCACCAATTCTTGTGTAAGCAGGTTCATGTGCCGATAATGCGGATTTTCCGACAAAATCATCTTTTGCCATTTTGATAGCAAAATTCAACCCTACTTCATTAAGAAAAATATCCTCGCCAAGTTCGTGTCCGTAAAGCGGCATCCCTGCTTCAAGGCGCAGAGTATCACGCGCGCCAAGTCCAGCCGGCGCAATTCCAAATTCTTTGCCCGCGTTAAGAAGTGTAAGATAAAGCTTTTCCGCATCAACAGGTGCGCAGTAAAGTTCATAGCCGTCTTCGCCCGTATAACCCGTTTTTGATATAAGACACTTAACACCCTTAACCATAATTTCGCTTACAAACGAATAGTATTTTTGTGGCAAAGTTTCAATATTCACAAGTTTTGACAATACATTTATGCTAAACGGCCCTTGAATAGCGATTTGAGCGGTATCATCGCTAAGGTTTTCAAAAACGACATCTCCTTCTAGTCTGCTTTCAATCCAAGCTGCATCTTTATCAGCGTTTGAGGCATTGACAACAACTAAAAAGCGTTTTTGATTGTAGCGGTAAATCAAAACATCGTCCACCGCGCCGCCCTTATCGTTTGGAAGAAGTGAATACCTAACTTGCCCGTCATACATTCCGCGAATATCATTTGTCAAAACAGTGTTTAGGGCGCACTCGGCCTCCTCGCCCGAAATCATAAGTTCGCCCATATGCGAGACATCAAAAAGCCCTACCTTGTTTCGCACAGTATTGTGTTCAAACAAAATTCCGTTTTGATATTGAATTGGCAAAAGGTATCCCGCAAAGTCAACGATTTGTCCGCCTAGTTGTTGGTGTAATTCATAAAGTGGTGTTATTTTGCTCATATTTATGCCCCTTGCTAATTTAGTATTTTATAGTTATTGTACTAGAATTTATTTTGTTTTTCAATATTACATCTTGTGAGTGGCAAGTCCAAAGATATCCTCATAAGCCTCACCCACCGCTTCCATAATTGTGGGATGTGCGTGGATAACTTTTGCAACTTCTTCCACTTTCATTTTCTTTTGAACCGCTAGCGCAAGTTCGCCTATAATTTCAGTACCATTTATCGCAAAAATCTCCGCTCCGCAGATTACATTGTTTTCATCTGCCACAACTTTGACATATCCGCGGTTTGAACCTTGAATCAGCGATTTACCGTTTGCACCCATCATAAATTTGCCTTGTTTGTATCCTTGTTCAAGTTCGGTTTTTCCCACAAGCGCAATTTGAGGATTAGTATAAACGCAAGAAGGTACAACAGACAAATCAATGCTTGCTTTTTCTCCCAACATACTATCCACCGCAACTTGAGCAGACGCGCTTGCAAAGTGCGCAAGCTGTGCGCGCCCCACAATATCACCGCAAGCAAAAATGTTTTCAACACTTGTGCGCATATTATCGTCTACTTTAACAAAGCGGTCAAAGTTTACATTCGCGTTTTCCAGTCCAATTTCTTTCAAATTGCATTTTCTGCCTATCGCAATAATCACCGCATCCGCGTCAACCGCAATTTCACCCTTGAGAGAATCTGCGACAACGGAATGGTCTGCACGAATTTCCTTAACTTTGTAAGAGGTCAAAATTTTCACGCCTTTCTTTTTCAAAACAGAAGAAAGTTGAACGGAAATATCGCGCGACATCATAGGAAG
>DATESK010000174.1:0-2950 GCA_035270865.1 Clostridia bacterium
AATTAAAGCAAGGCAATATGCAAAAGCGGGGAGCTTAAAATGCTCTTAATAAAAAAAGTAAAAGGAAAAAAAAATGGTCGGGCGCAAAATCTAAAAAGCAAAATTTTTTTAAATTAAATGTTTTTAGAAAATCATAACAACATTGGAAATTGCCAAAACTAGAATATCTTGTCAAAAATCAAGATGAAAAGCATTATTTTCGCTCAATCGCTTGACATTACAATTTGGTTTTATTATTATGAATAGGCTACACAAATGTGGAGAGTATTTTGCTGTGGAACTAGCCCCTCTTTCAGCAGAATTGAAATTTTGGAGGTTTAATATGAACAAAAGTTTGCCAGAAATGGCAAAAAATAATAGAACATATATTGCGAATGCGGCTGAAGTTGAGCCAAAGTGGTATATTGTTGATGCAACTGATTGCATTTTAGGTCGTCTTGCTTCACAAGTTGCAAGCGTACTAAAGGGCAAAAACAAGCCAACATACACCCCGAATGTCGACACAGGCGACTGCGTTATTATAATCAATTGCGACAAGGTTCGTTTGACAGGAAAGAAACTTGAGCAAAAATATTACCGCTACCATTCTGGTTACATCGGCGGATTGAAAGAAATCCAGTACAAGAAACTTATGGCAGAGAAACCCGAATTTGCAGTTTATAAGGCGGTTAAGGGTATGCTTCCTAAGAATACCCTCGGCACGCAAATGCTCACAAAATTGAGAGTTTATGCGGGCGCAGAGCATACACATCAGGCACAGCAGCCAATCGAACTCAAGTTTGAGTGTTAAGAGGTGAATCATGGCAACTAAGAAAGCAGTAAAAAAGAAAGTTCAATATATCGGCACAGGTCGCAGAAAAACTGCAATCGCGCGTGTTCGTTTGATTCCGGGCGGCGAAGGTGCAATCACTATCAATAAGCGTACCATTGAAGAATATTTCCCGATTGACACGATGAAGCTTATTGTCCGTCAACCTCTTGTTTTAACAGAGACCAGCGACAAATTTGACATAATTGTAAATGTCAAGGGCGGCGGTTTCACAGGACAAGCTGGCGCAATCAGACACGGCATTTCAAGAGCGCTTTGCAATTCAGACATTGAACTGCGCGCGGCACTCAAAAAGGCTGGCTTTATGACTAGAGACCCTAGAGCCAAAGAGCGTAAAAAGTACGGCTTGCATAAAGCCCGTAAAGCTCCACAGTTTTCAAAGCGTTAGTTTTTGCAAATTCAAAACAAAAAAACCATCCATTGCGGATGGTTTTTTATTTACCAAACACTAAACAACTAACTACCAAACACTAAACAACTAACACTAAACAACTAACTACCAAACGCTAACTACCAAACGAAACACCAACCACCAAACACCAAACACCAAATGCTAACTATCAACAACTAATAAATTTATTCTTAAAACAAGAATGCTATTTTACTACACGGCGGGATTTGCACTTAGTGGACAACATCCCGTCCGCTACTGTAATTTCGTTTGCGGAGCAGATATTGTTTTCATTGAATCTGCAATCTGAGGCATTACATTGAACCACATTGCCCGTGGAATAACTTACATCAAGTTCTTCAGCGGCTTCAACATCGGCAAACGCTTGCGCTAAAGCTCCGCCTTGGCGTTTAACTTTGGACATACATTTTGCAGTTTCGCCCACAGTTATGATTCCTGCCATACATTGGGACTTGAGATTATGCTCACAGCTTGCAGTTGTGCAATTTAAATTTTTCATATTATCCTCACGCTATTACTGATATTGTAGACAATCTTCAAAAAAATATACTAACATTCAACTTTTAGTTACAAGTTGAAATTGCGGCGCAGTTGTGGTATAGTGATACTTAGCACAAAACAGATTAAGGAGAGATAGAATGAAAGTTATATTGCTAGCCGATGTAAAAGGTACGGGCAAAAAAGGGGAGATAGTTGAAGTTAATGACGGTTACGCGCGCAATTTTCTGATAAGAAATAAATTAGCGCAAGAGGGAACTCCTGCTAATCTAAACATAATAAATTTGAAGAAAAAAGCTGAACTTGCGCATATAGCTGAAGAAAAAGCGGAAGCGGAAAATGTATGCAAGAAAATCAAAGGTCTAGTTATAGTGGTAAAAGCAAAGTGCGGCGCGGACAACGGTAAAATGTTCGGCAGCATAACTTCGCAAGAAGTTTCTGACGGCTTGAAAGCGCAGGGCTTTGATATCGACAAGAAAAAAATTGTGATGAAAGAGAGTATCCGCGAATTTGGTCGCTATACACTCACCGCAAAGTTATATACCGAAATATCCACGGAATTTGTGATTGATGTTCAGCGCCAAACTATATAGTGAAAAAGATTGATTTGCTTGAGGGCGAAAAACTTGAGGATTTGCAACTTAACGGCTTGCAAATTATTCAATCCGACCGCTGCTACCGATTTACTTCGGACAGCGTTTTGCTTGCAAACGCTGTGCGCGCAATGCAAAATAATATTGTTGTCGATCTAGGAACGGGGAGCGGAATTATACCTATCTTATTGTCGCAAAAAACAAATGCGGACAAAATCATAGGTATTGAAATCCAACCTGAACTTGCGGATATGGCAAGGCGGAGTGTGGAATTTAACAACCTAACAGATATGGTGGAAATAAAGAATATGGATTTGCGCGATGCCTATAAGTTGCTAGGCAATGAAAGCGCAGATGTGGTTGTTTGCAATCCTCCTTATGAAAAGTCAAATCAAATGTTGGGGCAAAACTTGGTTGTGGCAGGGTGCAACGCCGAACTTTTGGCAACGCTGGATGACTTTTGCGAATGCGCCAAAAGGTTGCTTAAATTTAGCGGAAAATTCTATTTGATAATAAAAGCCAAACGAATGGCGGAAGCAATCTGCGCGCTAAAAAAGCAGGGACTTGAACCTAAATATATGACGATGATTTTGCGCGGAGAGCGTGAAGTGGCGGATA
>DATESK010000175.1:0-2578 GCA_035270865.1 Clostridia bacterium
TTGTTTTACGATGCTTGATGTGTCGCCGTTCATTATAGGCTCTTTTCTTATAGGAGCTTTTTTAATCGTTGTTGGAATGGGTCTGTTCACTTTGGGTGTGGATATGGCAATTATGCCTATGGGCGAGAGTATGAGTTCTTCACTTGTCAAAACGAAAAAACCCTTTTTTATCATTATTGTTTTTTTAATTATGGGATTTTTGATAACCTTAGCAGAACCCGACTTGCAGATACTTGCAACCCAAATTGCGACTATACCCGACACAACGCTAATTCTTGCAGTTGGTATAGGTGTGGGAATTGCGGTGGCAATTTTTGTTTTGAAAATCTTGTTGAAGGTGAAACTGTCCTATATTTTAATAGGACTTTACGGACTAATTTTTATCCTATCTTTTTTGGTAGACAAAGACTTCGTTGCGGTTGCCTTTGATGCAGGCGGAGTAACAACAGGGCCTATGTGCGTACCCTTCGTTATGGCTCTGTGCTTAGGATTGTCCAACATCAAAACAGGTTCTAAAAGTGATGATGACGGTTTCGGTATGGTATCACTAACGCTTATCGGGCCTATTATTGCAGTTTTGATTTTGGGAATGTTCTTCAAACCTGAAAGCAGTATCGCACAAGAACCGGTCGCTGCAATAACCAACATCAAAGACTTGTTACTTAGTTTTGCAATTGCAATACCAAATTCAATGAAAGATGTAGGAATATCTCTCGTACCGATTGTCATTCTGTTTGTGCTATTTCAATTTATAACTTTGAAACTTCCCAAATCACATTTAATTAAAATCTTCATAGGCGTAATGTATAACTTTATTGGTTTAACGCTTTTCTTTGTGGGAGTCAATATTGGGTTTATGCCTATGGGAAAACTTATCGGCGCGGCACTTGCTCTTACATCATATAATTGGATTTTGATAATAATAGGCGCAGTTTTAGGTTTTGTCATTGTTTTGGCTGAACCATCTGTCCCCGTTCTAAACAAGCAGGTAGAGGAAATCACGGGCGGCGCAATTTCAAAAAAATCGATGTTGATTTGTATGTGTATTGGAATATCAATAGCAGTCGCTCTTTCAATGGTTAGAATTTTAACAGGACTAAATATTTTGTATTTCATTATTCCAGGTTATATTATATCGTTGCTCTTATCCTTTTTCGTGCCTTCAATTTTTACCTCTATCGCTTTTGACTCCGGCGCAGTCGCATCAGGCCCTATGACTGCGGTCTTTATGCTGCCTTTGGCTATGGGCGCAACAACAGCGCTTGGCGGTAATATCTACACCGATGCCTTTGGTCTAGTCACTATGGTAGCTATGGTGCCCACCGTAACCATTCAAATACTCGGACTTATCTACAAAATAAAAACCGCTTCGGCGCAGAAACTTATCAAAGGTATTGAATTTGAAAGCGTTGCAACTGAAGAAGAGCCTATCGATTTTGATTTTAACGATGTTGCGGAAGCAGAGGTTGTGCCCGCAATCGTTGATGATAAAGGCCTAAAAGTTAAAATACAAAAAATTGTTAATAATGTGAAGAACAAACAAGACGAGTCAAAAAAAACTAAAGCAACTGCAAAAGCGAAAAGTTCTAATCAAGTGAAATCCGCAATGCAAGCAGTACCGTCAAAAGATGAACAAACTACAAAAGTAGACACTGAAACTAAGGAGTGAGGTAGTGTTATGGATAACAACAGTATCAAACCAATAAAATTAGCCGTTATAATAGTTGACCGCGGTGAGGGCAAACATATTACCAAACTGCTTGGCGAGGTTGATGTTTCCTATCACCTTATCACATTAGGACAAGGCACAGCCCCAACCGAGTTGCAGACATATTTCGGTTTTGGCGAAACAGAAAAGGATATTATTTGGGCATTCATATCAAGTGAAAAATTGAGCGCAACGCGAGATGCGCTGACAAAAAAACTTTGCATAGGAAAACCAAATTCGGGAATAGCGTTTACAATCCCGATAAACAGCATTTCAGGATTAAAAGAACTAAAATACTTTTTAGGCGGGGCGGAGGATTAAAAATGGAAGAACTCAAGTATTCTTTGATAATAACAATTGTCAATAAAGGCTTTTCAGACGTCGTTATGAATGCTGCAAAGGCAGAGGGCGCAAGCGGCGGCACGGTAATGCACGCAAGAGGTACTGGCGAGCTAGAAGTAACAAAGTTTATGGGCTTCACAATCGAACCCGAAAAAGACCTTGTGCTTGTACTCATAGAAAATGAGAAACGCACAGCGATAATGAAAGCCATTCACGCAAAAGCGGGACTCGGCACTATGGGCAACGGTCTTGCCTTTTCCCTGCCCGTTCAAGATGTGATAGGCGGATTTAACCGTACCAATAAAGAATAATCTAATATAAAGGCGTAGTACACTTTTGTATTACGCCTTTAGTAACCTTCATATCTATTAACAGTTATGCAGTTTTCTATGTTTTTCGCGCTTATTTTGTCAATTTTCCAACTCTAATTGAACCTTTTCTCAACTCTAATTGAACCTATTTCACCAATCTAATTAAACCTATTTCGTTTTCTGCTTATAGTATTATGCTTTTCTGCTTTGTAAATCC
>DATESK010000176.1:0-6791 GCA_035270865.1 Clostridia bacterium
TGAGGTGGAACTTGCAAAATTTCGCCGATAAATTCTGGAACAATTTTTTCTATTTCGTCAATATTTGGTATGCGTTGATTAGTTTTAATGAATTTACCCGCGCAATCCAAAGTATCGGTCTGTTTGCCAAATGTAAATGAGGCTAAGTAGGTTTTCTTTTTTTTTTTGAGCAAAATCGAAAAGCTTGGTTGCGCTACCGATAGCAACTGGTAATACCCCTGTCGCTTCAGGGTCAAGGGTGCCCAAGTGTCCGACTTTTATTTTTTCACCGACTGCTCGGCGAAGAATTCCGCGAACTTTCACCACAACATCACTTGATGTCATTCCCGAGGGCTTATTTATGTTCACAAAGCCTTTGATTTCCATAATGATTTAATTCAATCTATCGGTTGCAACTTTAACAAGGCGTTCGATTATGTCTTCATATCTGCCGTTAACTCTGCAGCCTGCTGCGTGCAAATGTCCGCCTCCGCCAAAAACTGAAGCGCAATCTGAGGCATCAACCAAATTTTTTGTGCGGATTGAAACCTTATAGTAAAATTCGCCGACCTCGCTTATAGCAAAAGCCACTTCAACCGTGTCGATGTCGATAACATTCGAAATAATTCCTTCTGTATCGGATTGAGTTGTGCCGGTTGTTGCAAAATCTTCTTTATTAAAAGTTAGAATTGCTACTTTATTATCATAGAAAAAGCGGCATTTAGACAAAACTCTTGAACTTAAATTGAAAACTTCAAGACTTTTCTTCTTCCAAATGTTGTAGATAGCATTACTTTGGTCAAATTTGTAAGAATAAAGTTTGAGAGCAATTTCGTGGGAATATGCAGTAGTTGAAGAATAACTGAAACAGCCGTTGTCCGATACGAGCGCAGAAAAAAGTAGTTGCGCTATGTTTTCGTCAAGATATCCGCAGTACTCAAAAATGTGGAAAACTATTTCCGCGGTTGCCGAAGCGCCGCTGTCGATGATAGTAAGTTTTGCAAAATTTTCGTGGGTTTTATGATGATCAATTACAATAGTAGATGATATTTTCAAAAAGTATTTTGCGCCGCTTCCAATTCTGGCAATGTCCGAGCAGTCGATTGCAATTCCAAGATCAAAGTCTTTTAGTCCTGCGCTGTATTTTTCAATATGTTCCGCTCCCGAAAGACTCTGCAACCTTTTTGGAACGACATCTTCGCAGAAGATGCGAACAGCTTTATTTGCCTTTTTAAGTGCGAAAAACATAGCTAAACCAGTTCCCAAAGTATCGCCGTCAGGATTCATATGGCAGAATATTGCGATAGAATTTGAAGCGTCTATTGCTCTTTTGAATTTATCAAATTTATCTGTCGTTATCGTCATGGTCTCTCTTTATACAATATTTCAATTCTATTAAAACTAAATTTGTATCTTAAAACTATAATGATTTTAGTATTTTATCTATTCTTATGCTGTAGTCAATTGAGTCGTCAAGTGTAAATTGTAGGTCAGGCAAAGCGCGAATTTTCATAGTTCCTTTGAGTTGATTGCGAATAAATCCTGCCGCGCCCTCTACTGCCTTGAAAATTTCCTTCTTTTGGTCTTCGTCCAAACAAAATATGCTAAGAAAAACCTTTGCGTATTTAAGGTCGGGAGTTGTTTTGACGCGTGTTACGGTCAGCATACCTGATTTAATTAACGGATTTTTCAATCCGTTGTCTAATATAAAAGCAATTTGCTTTTGCATTTCGGAATTCACGCGTTCAATTCTTATCATTTTATTAGCTCCATAACAAATGCTTCAATAACATCGCCAGCCTTCAAATCGTTAAAGTTGTCAATACCTATTCCGCAATCAAAGTTCTTTGCTATCTCTTTAACATCGTCTTTTTCGTGTCTTAACGAAGATATCGAGCTTTCAAGAACTATTGTACCGTCACGGATAATGCGTACTTTTGCCGTGCGAACGATTTTTCCGTCAGTAACATGGCAACCGGCAATTGTACCAACTCCAGTAATTTTGAAGAGTTCGCGAACTTCTGCTGTTCCAAGAACATTTTCCTTAAATTGCGGAGCAAGCATACCCTTGACTGCTTTTTCGATATCGTCAATCGCATCATAAATAATGCGGTAGCAACGAATATCAATATTGCTTTGGGCGGCAAGAGCTCTGGCATTATTATCTGGTCGGACATTAAATCCGATAATAATTGCTGAGGTGGAATTTGCAAGTATTACATCGCTTTCTTTAATTCCGCCGACTCCACCGTGTACGATTTTGATTTTAACTTCGTTGTTGCCAAGTTTTGAGAGTGATTGCCTTACTGCTTCAAGCGAGCCTTGAACATCAGCTTTTACAATGAGAGTTAATTCCTTAACTTTCCCTGACTTTATATTTGAGAATAAGTCGTCAAGGGACATTCCGTGCGCAATCTCATTATCGCCCGATGCAAGTTTAAGATGTCTCTCTTCGGCAAGTTGCTTTGCAAATTTCTCATCTTCAACAGCCCAAATCACATCTCCTGCATTCGGAACATTTTCAAATCCAGTTACTGCAACAGGGGTTGACGGACCAGCTGTGGTAAGATTCATTCCCTTGTCATCCGCCATTGAACGGATACGGCCTATTGAAAATCCTGCAATTACTGCATCGCCTATCTTTAGTGTACCCTTTTCTACCAAAATAGTTGCAACAGGTCCAAGTCCTTTGTCTAAGCGTGCTTCAATGATTGTACCTCTTGCGCTACGGTTAGGATTGGCTTTTAATTCTTTTACTTCGGCAAGAAGCAAAATATTCTCAAGAAGATCGTCGACACCCATACCGGTTTTTGCCGATACTCTAACGACAGGAACATCGCCGCCCCACTCTTCTGCCAAAACGCTTTGCTGTGAAAGTTGTTGCAGAACGCGGTCGGGATCGATATTTGCTTTGTCCATCTTGTTTATTGCAACAATGATGTTTACATTTGCCGCGCGAGCGTGGTCGATAGCTTCAATTGTTTGCGGCATAATTCCGTCATCAGCCGCGACAACAATGACTGCTATATCAGTAACTTGCGCACCTCTGGCACGCATAGCTGTAAACGCTTCGTGTCCCGGGGTATCGAGAAAAGTTATAGATTGTCCTCTAAGCTTAACGGTGTATGCGCCGATATGTTGTGTTATACCGCCAGCCTCGCCGCTTGCAACTTTGGATTTTCTAATGTAGTCCAAAAGTGAAGTTTTGCCGTGGTCAACGTGTCCCATAATCGTGATAACGGGAGGACGCGGAAGCAAGTTATCTATATCGTCAACTTCATCAGTCAAAGTTTGTTCGCTAAGTGTATCCTCAAATGTTTTGTCAGGCTTATATTCAAGTGTAACTTTCAACTCGCTTGCAACGAGTTTTGCGGTGTCAAAGTCTACAATATCGTTTATTGTTTTAATGATATCAAGCACAAACAACTGACGAATAATTTCGGTTGCTGTCTTTCCAATTTTTTCGGATAGCGACTTGATTGAAATTGACGGAGTTGTGATGATGACATTGTCAATTTGCACATCCACCATTTCATAGCCGCCGCCTTTTTTCTGTTTTTTGGAGCGGATTCTTCCGTCATCTTCATAATCCTCAAGGGTTGTATCGACAATATAACCGCGCTTTAGAAGTTGACGCTTGTTCATCGCGCCTTTTTTGTCATCAACTTGGTTAGTATTTTTCTTTATTTGGCTTGGGCCTTTAGTTATTTTAGTAGTAGGCAAAACAGGAATATTGGCAAGATTGTTTCGCAAACTTGAAGTTCCGCCGCCTTGATTACGAGGTTGATATTGACCGTTGTTAGTGTTGGGACGGTTGTTAGGTTGTCTATCCCTTTGATAGCCGTTAGCAAAAACGCGGGTTTGAACGCCGCTACCCATAGTAGTTTGAGTTGGCGCAGGCTTCTTTTCGGGTTTTGTTTTTTCCGGCGGAATATAAATTCTTCTCACTTCGCCGTTAGGACCTGTTAGTTCCGCAGTATGGTTTTCAAGATCGCGGCGAATAATTTTGCCTTCTTTGTTGGCAGGTGCTGCCGCTGTGGCAGAATTATTTGTGTCTTTTTGCCTTGCGTCCTGTCTTGCTTCTTGTTTTCCGTCCTGTCTTTGAGGCTTACCATCTTGCTTAACAAACGGCTTTTTTTCAACTTGAGCAGTTTCTTTTTTTATAGGTAATTCTTTTGTTTCTGTAATTTCTTTTGCGGGCTCAACAACAACTTCCGCGGTCATTTCTTTCATATCGATTATATTATTTTGAGTAGTATCTTCTATTACCTCAGCTGTTTCAATCGGAATTTCGACTTCAGTTTTAATTGCTGCTATAACGGGAGTTTCAACAGCGGGTACTTCTTCTATCTCAACTGACGGAGCAATAACAGGACTTTCGACAATGTCGGGTTCTTTCTCCGAAATTTCATCCTTTTTTTGTTCTTCTTCTTTTTGGATTCGCAAAAGTTCCTTCTTATCTTTCAAATTGTTAAGAAGGGAATTCGCTTTGCTCTTTTGTTGCGATACAATATTAAGTAGGGTTGTCAGCCTTGTCGCTTTGTATTGCGCTAATGTCTCCAGCATATCTACCTTGTTTTCTGCTTTGTTACCGCTTTCGTTCATACACTACCTCTAATTTGTTCGATGATCGCAGTTGCCAGGTTAGGCTCAATAATTCCTATAGCCTTGCATCCGCTTCTATTTGTCAGCCCTGCTAAATCTTCGACGGTTAAGACTGTGATTTTATCTCCGCCGAACTTATACATTTCTTTTTTTAGTCTATCCGATGCGCTATTACAAACCAATATAAGTTTGTAGTCTCTATGCTTTGTCAAAATATTGTCCATTCCAATGACTGCATTTCGCGACTTTTGCGCAAATCCCAGATAACTAATTATTTTGTTTCTCATATTCGTCTACCAGCGATTTATAAATGTCCTCAGACAACGCGCATTTGAAGGAGCGGTTTAACAGTCTTTTTTTTGCACATAGTTTAATACAATCTATGTTATTGCAAACATAGGCTCCCCTACCGTCCGTCTTGCCCGTACTGTCAAACACAATTTTGCCCTCAAGCGTCCGTACAATCCGTAACATTCCGTTTTTATCGGAACGCTTGCGACACACAACGCACATACGCTCAGGAATATGCTTACTACTCGGCATCGTTTTCTTTTGCGTTTTCAGCTTGCGCCTCTTCATTGTCAATTACCGATTGCAAACTTGATTGTGGCTTTACATCAATCTTCCAGCCTGTCAGCTTTGCTGCAAGTCTTGCGTTTTGTCCGTTCTTACCGATAGCAAGGCTCAGCTTTTCATCGGGAACGATTACTGTTGCGGTTTTTGTGTCTTCAACACAGCGAACCATAAGCACTTGAGCGGGACTAAGTGCGCGCGCAATAAACTCAAACGGGTCTGCGCACCACTCAATAACATCAACTTTTTCACCCTCAAGTTCCGCCACGACAGCGTTTACTCTAACGCCCTTGTTTCCAATACATGCGCCTGTTGCATCCACATTTGGATCTTCTGAAGTAACTGCAATTTTAGTGCGGAAGCCTGCTTCACGAACAATGGATTTTACAATTACGAGTCCTGCTTTTATTTCGGGTACTTCAAGTTCAAACAACTTCTTGACAAAACCTGCCGAACTTCTGGAAACTATAACTTGCGCACCGCGTGTTGTTGTGCGGATTTTTTTCAAAAACACTTTTATAGTGGAATTTATCGGATATTTCTCGGTAGGAATTTGGTCAGCAAGCATCATAACGCCTTCCATTTGACTTCCAGTCATCTCAACATAAACATTTCCACCTTCGTTTCGTCTTACAATAGCGCTTAGTATCTCGCCTTGTTTCTCATTCATTTCATTGACTACCAAATCGCGCTTCGCATCGTTTAATCTTTGCATCACAACTTGCTTTGCGGTTTGAGCGGCAATTCTTGAAAATTCCTTGGGAGTAATGTCTTCAATAACGACATCGCCAACTTTATAAGACGGTTTAATTTCTAAAGCCTCTTCAAGTGAAATTTCTTTGTCTTCGTCCAAAACTTCTTCAACGACCTGCCTATATACATAAACTTTTATTGACTGTTTTTCATCATTCAATTTGACTGCTATACTTCTTGACTCGCCCCACTCTTTTTTATAAGCAGATGTAAGTCCAGCCTCAAGCGACTCTATGAGAAGCTCTCTGGATACCTTTTTCTCCCGCTCGAGCATATCGAGTGCCGAAAAGAAATCTTTGTTAATCATCTTGGCCTCCTAGAATTTTACGAAAGGCTGAGCCTTTGTAATATTCTTTCTTTCATAATTTATTCTTGTTTTAATTTGTTTTTGGGTTATTTCAAGTTCAATCGTGTCGGTTGTGTATGAAATCAAAATGCCGTGTGATTTTTTTCTGCCGTCCACTTCGGTTTTGAAGAATATTTCAATTTCTGAACCTATTGCGCGGCGAAAATCGTCTTCGGTTACAATTGGTCTGTCAAGACCGGGAGAAGATACATTCAAAATGTAATCAGTATCGAACTTGTCATCAATTCCGTCTAAAGCTGAACTTACAGCATTGTGAATGTTCTCAAGCGTGTCTAAATCTACACCGTTGACCTTGTAAATATAAAGATTCAAATTCAGTTTTCCGTACGACACGGAAAATGAAACCTCAACAATTTCAGCGTCAAATTGCGCCACGGCAGGTTCAATAGTATCATAAATTTCAGGCAACAAGTTATTGTGTTTTTCAATATCGATTTTTTTCATTTATCCTCTATACATAACAAGAGTGAGCCTTGACGGCTCACCCAGAATTACCAAAATTACTCATTTATAT
>DATESK010000177.1:0-4405 GCA_035270865.1 Clostridia bacterium
TCCGCCCGTAATATTGGTATCAGCCTCCACCCACATTCCGCCTTGTGCCTCAAAGTTTCCATCTTTAACAGCTTTTTTAATGCGTTCGTAAAGTGCAGGATAATTCTGCTTTGTCCATTCAAACTGTTGAGGTTGGCTTGCGCCGTAAATATAATCATTGTGATTATCAATCAAATCAAGCTGATTGGAAAATGTTCGCCCCGCCTTGCGCTTTGTTTCCCTTATAGGCCAAAGCCACGCTAGGTCAAGATGCGAATGTCCCGTGGCATAAATTTCAAAGTCTATATCGGATTTTTCCTCAAGAAGTGGCGTTAGCACCGCTTGAACCTTTGCCGCCTCTTCATCGCTGTAGTTCTCAAGCATACTGTTTGCGGTTTTTAATCCTTTTAGAATGTCGCGATACCTTTGAGAATTTTTATCCACAGTTATCATTAAAATGTGCAATGTTAAGTAGTCATAATAGAGTTTGTAAAGTATTTCGTTACGAAGAACAACTTCGGCTTTCTTTAATTTTGCCATTCCTGTGTCTTTGCCCATTAAGCCGTTATTTCCGCCCTCAACCCAAATATCTAAAGATTTTCTATCATCGGGCAGTTTGTAGAGGTGTTTGCCCTGTACGCTGCTCATAAAATCCATAAAACTCAAGGTTCCGCTAAGTCCCTTGACAGGCGCGCCGTTGTCATCAAAAACACAGCCTTCAGCGCCTATGTCTAGCAAAAGATATAGATTTTCAAACTTGACATCATCTTCAATTTTGGCTGTAAAATTGAACCACGAACACTCAAAAAGTCCGCCCCATTTTTCGCCATACGAAATCGGCTTATAATCTAATGTAAGCCTTTCGCCAAATGGAACAGGTTCGGGCGTTACTGCGCATTTGGCACTTAATGGCACAACAGTAGAATAGATATGTTTTCTAATTTCAAAGAGTTTCTTAAATAAAGCGGGATGAGTTGCTAACCCTGAAATCTGGCGTTTTCTTGCCGCTACAATTTTATAGGCTTCTTTAACGAATTTGAACATAATCCTCCTACATAAAACGCTTTGATGAATTATTTTTACAAAGTTTTGCGACAAAAAAATTAGCCGCACTTAATTATCAATTTCTAAATAATTAAATGCGGCGCTATTTCGCATTACTTAATAATTGTATAATCAAATTATTAAAGTGTCAATGCTATATTTTTTCGTATAAACTAAATGATTTCAGAATTATGAAAATACAAACGGATTCGGCGCCCAAATCAGCCAAATCAATATATAACCTACCATTACGGCAGTCAAGGTAAAGGGTACACTGATTTTCATAAAGGTACTGGAGGCAACCTCATGGCCCTCTTTGCGCAAAATTCCTAGTGCCGTTATATTTGCAGATGCGCCTATCGGTGTCAAATTGCCGCCAAGCGTTGCGCCCGAAAGCAATCCAAAGTATAGCACAAGAGGATTTACTCCTAAAATTGTCGCAATACCAGCAGTTACAGGAAGCATCGTTGCTATATAGGGAATGTTGTCAATGAATGCTGATACCAAAACAGAGAACCAAACCAAAATTGTGTACATCAAGAACAAATTATTATTGCCAAGTTTCACAAATAACTTCGCGATTTCGTCTACAACGCCAGCTTGCTTTATACCTGCTATAACAATAAATAAGCCCGCAAGTAAAAGCAGAGTGAAAAAATCAATTTCCTTTAGCGTGTCAACGGCAACCTTGAATTTCTTGCTTCGTATAATATCATATATTATGCCAATGATAAGCAGTCCTACACAAATCAAACCGTTTGTTATCTCTAATTTGTTGGGAATAAAAGATGCGCCAATTAAAAGAGCTATCATTCCGACAAGCAAAACTGTGGGGAAGTAATCTTCAACCGTTGTTGTGGACTCTATAGAAATCTTTTGTTTTTCTTTTCTAAGTACAAACGCTAAGATAAGAGTAGCTAGTAGTGCGCTTATCTGCACAATCACAAACATACCCGGCTTTCCGTTTAAGACAAAGAAATCCAAGAAGTCAAGCCCTGCATAACCGCCTAGCATAATGGCTGTCGAGTCGCCGACAAGCGTCGCCGCGCCTTGAAGATTTGATGAGATTGCTATACAAATAACGCTTATAACTGGTGAAATTTTTAACTTTTTCGCAATAGTAATTGCAACGGGCGCAACCATAAGGACGGTTGCGACATTATCCACAAATGCAGATATAATGCCTGAAAACAGCGAAAGCGCAAGCGTTGACCACATAACATTCGGCGTCTTTTTTATCAATACATCGGCAAGCAACGCCGGCATTTTTGATTTTATAAAAAGTGCGACAATGCCCATAGTTCCGCCAATCATCATAATTACATTCCAATCCACAGCAAAGAAAACTTTGCCGATAGGCAGAATGCCTATTGCAATAAATAAAATCGCTGAACCAAGTGCGATATACGCTCTAATTTTGGGAAGTGCTATAAGTAAAACATAAGTTACTGCAAACAAACAAATTGCCACGATCATAGTTGCGCTCATTAAGTTCCCTACCTGTTTATGTATTTGATATTGTCACTAAACAATATTCATTGTATCTTTTTAAGATTAGATAAGAACTATTATACCATATTTGCTGTTTGCGGTCTACTATTATCTAAGTCAAATGTAGTTACTAAATTTCCACCTTTTCCCTAAATAAAAAGTTTACGCAATGATTGATTATAAATCAAAGACTTCGTTACAAACCGCTTCTGCGAACATTTTTTCGTGTGTTACTAAAATTATCGCGCCTTTATAGTTTTTAAGAGCTTTAGTCAAACTTTCTTTTGCGTTTATATCTAAGTGATTTGTGGGTTCATCTAACAGCAAAATATTCGTTTGATTTTGCATTAGAACACAAAGTTTTACTTTAACTTGTTCGCCACCGCTTAAATTTTGTATGGATTTTATCGCTAGGTCATTTTTTATACCCACATTACCAAGGCGGGTTCTAATTTCCTTGCTGTTCATTTGCGGATAAAAACTTGAAAGGTAGGAAACTGCCGTTTCATTATCGTTGTTAAATTCTAAGTCCTGTTCCAAATACAACTTGATTGCGCTCAAAGAAAATTGGAATGTACCGTGAAGTGGTGGAATTTTTCCCGTTAGGGTTTTAAGTAGCGTACTTTTGCCTATGCCGTTTGTACCCCTTATCCAAATCTTTGATTCGCTGCTTAGATGTAAATTTATCGGGGGAAGCAAAACCTCGTCATAGCCTATCTCAAGGTTTTTTACAATAAGCATATCTTTTGTGTGCAGTAGCGAATAAGGAAAATTAAATGTGGACGGATATATCGTTATAGGTTTATCGATTATTTCCATTTTTTCCAACTGCTTTTTTCGGGCGTTTGCCATACCCGCCGTTGCCGCTCTTGCTTTATTTTTCGCAATAAACTCTTCCATTTTTTTGATTTGCTGTTGCTGATTTTCAAAACTCTCGGCGCGCTGTTTTGCAGCAATTGTGCTTGCGGTCAAAAACTGCTTGTAGCTGCCCGAATACTTTCGTATCTTCCTATCCTCAACGCTGATAATGTTTCTGCACACCTTGTCTAAAAATTCGGTGTCGTGTGATATAACAAGCACCGTCCCTTTATAGCCGTTTAGATAATCGGTTAGCCACGCAATATGTTCAAAATCCAAATAGTTTGTGGGCTCGTCAAGCAAAATAATGTCATAATCGGTCAAAAGCAAGTTGGCAAGCATAATCTTTGTTCTCTGCCCGCCGCTTAGTTGTGAAATTTTCGTGTCATAGCCAAGGTTGTTTATTCCAAGCCCGTTTGCAACTTTTTTTATTTGACTGTCAAGATCGTAAAAATTCCCCTTGAGCAAATCGTTCATAATAGCAGAAGAAACGGTGATCAACCTCTCCAGTTTGTCGGGGTCGGTTTCCGTTTCCATATCTTCATACATTGATTCCATTCGGGTATTCATATCAAAGAGATCTTGAAACGAAGTTTGAAGATATTGCATAATGGTGAGCGACCTGTCGATGTCCGAGTGTTGGTCAAGGTAGCCCCACTTTATGCCGTTCTGCCACATAACTTCGCCTTCGTCTTGAATAAGCTTTCCGCAGATAATATTCATAAAAGTGCTTTTACCCGCGCCGTTAAGTCCAACAATTCCCGTATGCTCGCCCTTATTGACTTCTAGGCTTGCGTCTTCAAACAAAATCTTATTGTCAAAAATTTGTGTAAGGTTTTTTATTTCAAGTAAACTCATTTGTTGCTTTTATCCTTTTTGTATTGCTTATATTACTTTTCTTCTGTTCGCTTTTTGTATCGCTTTTGTAATGCTTTTTTATATTGCTTTTGTAAATGCTTTTTAAGCCTTTTTACTCTTGAATTATATTTTTTGCATTATTGTTTAATTTTTGTAGTGGGCTTAAAAAGCGATG
>DATESK010000178.1:0-2271 GCA_035270865.1 Clostridia bacterium
GCATTGTCATTGTCGTAAAATGTCTGCTTAAACTGCCTATGTCAAGCACAGGATTTGTGGGCGAACTTACCGATATAATTATTGGACTATGCTTTGTTTTGCCGTCAAGTTTGCTTTACAAGTACAATAAGAACCGCAAAAGCGCGCTACTTGGACTTGGCATTGGCATTATAATAACCACAATTGCCGCAGTCTTGATAAACAGATTTATTTCTATTCCGTTCTTTATTGAGTTGTTCTTCAAAGGAAATTGGAATATACTTTTGAATATGGTGCGTTCACTCTACCCGAGTGTTACGCAGGTAAACTTTTACACATACTACCTAGGGCTTGCTGTCGTGCCGTTTAATTTACTTCGCAGTTCGATTACGGCGCTATTAACTTTTTTGCTTTACAAGCGGTTGTCAACGGCATTGCATTGGGAATTTACAAAGCGCAAGAATATTGATAAAACCATTGTGGAAAATGACGACTTAAACTAAAGTAATAAATTATAGTAAAAATATAGGATAGGATATGAAAAATTTCAGCGGAAATTTTAATGATAAAAACGAATTTACTTCTAATTCTCTAGCCGATACCGTGAGGTTTGCAAATTTTATTGCGGAAAATCTATTTGGCGGTGAAGTGATTTTGTTAAACGGCGAACTAGGCGCGGGGAAAACAACTTTCACAAAAGGACTAGCAAGAGCATTAGGAATAACCGAAGAGGTTACTAGCCCGACTTTTACGCTACTTAATGTCTATGAGAGCGGAAGACTTCCCCTTTATCATATGGATATGTATCGAATTGAAAGCGCGGAAGAACTTTACGAAACAGGCATTGAAGATTATCTCTCAAAGGACGGCATAACGGTTATTGAATGGAATAGACTGCAAAATCTTAAAGGCAAAATTTTTGTTATTGACATAACGACACTTGATGAAAACAAGCGGAAGTTTGTTTATCAAATTGTTGAAACGGTGGTATAATTAAATATGAAAATTCTTTCGATTGACACAACAAGAGATGAACTGTTAGTTGTACTAAATTGCGAGGGAACACTTTTCATTCGCAGTAACACTAGCGGAAAGAAAGGACATTCGTCCTCGCTTTTGCCATATATTGACGAAGTAATGAGCGAAGCAAACATTATGCCAAACGAACTTGACGCTGTTGCGGCAGTTGTGGGTGCGGGCTCGTTTACGGGAATAAGGATAGGTGTTGCCACAATGAACGCTATTGGATTTGCCACAGGCGCAAAAAGAATTAGCATAAATTCCTTTGAACTGCTTTCATACAATCAAAACAGCAAAGTGCTTTGCACAGTGCCTGCGCTTCACGATAATATTTTTGGCGCGCTGTACGACAACGGCAAAGAAATTGAAATGGGTTTTTACTCCAAAGATGAGCTGCCTAATTGCGAAAATCTTATTCGGCAAGAAGATTTTGATGATTTTGCAAACGCGTTATCCTCGGTTGCTAAAATAAAATTTGGAAAAGGCGAGTTTGTTAATCAAATTAGACCGCTTTATCTTAGGAAATCACAAGCAGAGAGGGCAATTGATGAGATTTGAACGGCTGAAATTTGAGCATCTTGCCCAAATGGCGGAAATTGAAAAAGAAGCGTTTGACAAGCCGTGGACAGTTAATATGTTTATTCCCGAACTTGCAAGCGACGACGCGCATTATCTTGTAGGGGTTGAGAGTGATGAAGTAGTTTGCTACGGCGGATTCCACAAGATTTTTGATGAAGGACATATAATGAATATTGCCGTAAAAAAAGAATACAGAGGTCAAGGACTTGGGAGACAGCTTGTGTCAGCAATGATTGCACGCGCAAAATTACTTGGCATAAACAATGTAACCCTTGAAGTCAGCGCGGAAAACCCTGTTGCATTAAAGCTATATGATGAATACGGCTTTAAGTCTTACGGATTGCGTCCAAAATATTACGAAAATGGTTCGGATGCAGTTATAATGTGGAAAGAAATTTAACTAAGGCATATAATAGAAGACAATATATATTAAATATTTATAACAACATAAGTAAGTAACAAAAAGTAAATAGTCATAAACACAAAAGACAGCAAAGTTGCTGTCTTTTTTAATTCCAAGGGAAGAGATATGTTGAACTATATTCAATACGGTAATGGAAAAGACTTGATATTTCTACACGGTTGGGGCGGTTGTATTGATAGCTTTTCGGCTATTGCCAAACAGTTTTCCACAAAATTCCGCGTTACGCTGTTAGATTTTAGCGGTTTTGGAAAAACGCCCGAACCTAGTGT
>DATESK010000179.1:0-5084 GCA_035270865.1 Clostridia bacterium
ATCCCACGAGGGCTACCCCGGACATTTACTTCAAAATGCTTATTTCAAAAGCACGGGCGCTCATCCTGTCCGCCGTTTGTTTGGTTTCACGGGCTATTCCGAAGGGTGGGGAAACTATGCCCAGTTTTATACCGCCAAATATTTTTCCGATAACGAAAGAATGTCACTTGCCTATCAAATTTATCTTCAAGACAAAATTATTTCAGGGATAACCGTGTCGCTCATAGATATACTTGTAAATGGTTTAGCCAAAGATGTTACCGATGTTAAAAACTTTATGTATGGGCAAGAACATATTTCCACGGAAGAGGAACAGAACAGCGTGCAAGGTTTAGTGGATTTCGTTGTAGAAAATCCCGCAAACTACCCTGCATACTACTATGGTTACTACAAGTTATGTTCATTAAAGGACGAATATCAAAGAGTTTGGGGTTCGGGTTATTCCGACCTTCAATTCCACGAAGCGGTTTTGTCTGCAGGCCCTATGACATTTGAACAACTCAAAGACATCTTGTTTAAGTGAGAAATTTTATAGAATAAGCAGATATAAAAATAATTACATTATAGATAATAAATTTTTTGGAGGTATATACAATATGAAGTCTGTAACCATTAAACTCGACCTTGCCGAATATGTTAAAAAGTTTGTTTCAATAGCGGAAAAATACCCTTTTGAAATCGATTTGAGAAGCGGCAGACATGTAGTAAACGCAAAATCTATGCTGGGCATTTTCAGCTTGGATTTAAGTGAAGATGTGGTGCTAGAGATTTTCTCTGACGATTGCGCAAAGTTTCTTGACGAAATCAATGAATTTGTTTGCTAGTTTTTGAAAATTAAAGGAACTCGAATGAGTTCCTTTTTTTGTTTAAGTTTATACTTTGAACCACTTCATAACTTTAAGTTAAAAGCCGTTTTTAGTATTACAATTTTTACTGTTTATACTTATTCTATGTCAAAATTTGACTGCGTTGGACTTCAATGCTTTTGCTTTGAATTTTTTAATAAACAAACAGCGACATTGCAATCAAAAATTGCGCGGCGTAATAAGTAATATGTATGAAAGCCACAAAGCCAGGTTTGTTTTCATAAATCAGCTTTTGCACTTCGTTGCCGTTTTCGTCCGTAACCTTTTTGTAGACGAAATAGGTTTGTGATAATGCAAGGTCGGAAGCTATAAACATAAATCCGCCGATTGCCATTAACACCCAAAACAATCTTGACGCGGTGCCCGAATAGATGCAAAATATAACATTGGTAAAAAGCATAAATGAAAGCAAAAAGGCATAAATGAGCGATGGAACTTTGAATTTACCATAGTTCATACCAAGTTTTGGACCACCAAAAATTGCAACGCTTGAAAATACGATAGCGATAGCAATAGGCACAAGCAGAGTAACCAAATTGCCCGTATAAAAATTTGAATAAATTGCGATTAGGTAGCAGATGTGTCCCAAAGCGAAAGAGCCCATTCCCGCGAATGTATAAATATCATTATCAAGAGGATAGCAATATTTTAAGTCGAGAACGATATCGCCTATTAAACCGAAAACTAAACCTAAAATTATGAGCAGTCCGTACACACTATCAATGTTTTTGTTAGCAATAAATGCAAACACTGCCGTGAGTATAAACAAAACGCTCGCAAGAGTTTTTGTGAGCATAGCCACGACTCCGCCCTTCTTTATGCGTACATATACAAAAAATAGTGTTGCTAAAATGCCAAGAGCTAAAACCACATATACTAAATAATTCATACTTCCTCCGTGTCATCACAAATTTCTTTTTTCATTTAATCAAACAAAATTTTACCACTTGTTGTGAACCTTTTCAGCAAAGCCGATTAAGTCCTTTACTTCAATAATTTTTCCGTCATCAAGTTTAATTTTCCCTGTAAATTTGCCAAATACTTGATGAGGTATCATCATCAAAAATCCTAGATTTAAGGGGGCTTGACGGTCAATCAGCGGCACAAAATCCATTTCAAAACGGCCGTCATTCGATGAGAAAGTCCATTTCGACATATAGTCGTCTTTACCGTCTTTTTCAGGAATATTGAATGTTACCTCGTCCAATTTATGTGCAACACCGTTAACAAACACCATATTTTCCGATGCCGCGGTGTTATTGCCAAAACCGTAACCAATGTTCCAGCCTAAATTCGTTCCGTCTGGTTGGATTGCCTGAAAACTTCCCCAGTACCAAGTGTTATCATAAGTCCAAACACCGCGTCCCCAGTCCAGCGTGCCGAGCGAATCGGCGGGGTTAAAGGTAAATTCTTCGTTTCCGATTTTGAAAAATCCTTCGGCTCTCATACAGTTGGTTTTTTGATTATAATAAAAATGCTTATCCTCAACAAAGGGAGTTGCGATTACTAAACTGTCTTTTGGAAATTCAGTTAAGGTTATATCACAAACGAGCATTTCTTTGTTCTTGCCAAATTTCGGGTAAACGCCGTAAAGTCGGCGGGTTTTTCCGTCATTTGAAAAAGTCATTTCCACCTTGCCGATTGTCGCTGCAATATCGCCGATGTCCGGAGTTGAAGGAAAGCCCATTTTGCCAAGCGGAAATGGAAAAATTGCGGTTTTTGTGATGTCAACTGCTTTTTCGTAATCAATAAATGATGCGCTGATTGCGCCTGCAAAGCCGTTGTCGGCAATTGTCAAAGCTAAAGCATATTTTTGATTTGTGATTATGTAGTAATCCCATTCCTTGATACGCATTTTGCTTGCTTTAATATCTTTGCGGTCGTATTGCCAAACCTGTTTGGTCGCATATCCCGCTTCTGCAATATTGCCGTTTTTATCAAGCAATTTTTGATTTGTTTCTACCTTGTGCTGTTGCATAAATATGCCTCCAAGTCACCAATTATTGGTGGTATTATGTTAAACTATGAAAAAAAATTTGTCAATACGCAATTAAAAAGAATACAACTAAAAACACTACTGTGATTACAATCTTAGAAAGAATATACAATTATCATAGCAAACAGTATTCCAACCAGAGTGCTGATTGCAGGAATTCTGCCCTCTTCCATAAGGATAATTTGCGGCATAATTTCGCCGAAAGTAACATAGAGCATTGCCCCGCCTGCAAGCGCCATACAAACGCCAGTAGATACAGGGGATATTCCGCCTAAAAGTATTCCTAAAAGTGCGCCGAAAACAGTTACGAAACCCGCAAGAGCGGTAAGAAATATGGATTTAATCTTGCTCACACCGCCGCTTGCAAGCGGCGCGGCTATTGTCATACCCTCAGGTATATTGTGAACTGCCAGTACGATTGCGACAATGATACCCGATGACATAGAAGCAGTACCTGACGCGCCGATTGCCATTCCCTCGGGAAAATTGTGAAGAGCTATTGCAAACAGCATTACTATTCCTGCTCTAAACATCGATTTTTTTGTGGCTTGAGCTTTGCAGGTGTGACCTTGCACATCGCAAGTTTTTCCCTCTTCAACTTCCAAAATTGCTGCTTCGTGATGCAAATCTTCAAGATTACTGTGAATTGCGCGTTTGTTTTCAAGAACATCCAAAACCTTGTTCAAAAGATAAACCGACAAAATACCGCCCAAAACTCCCGTAAAGGTTATAACAACTCTAGTCCAATGCAAGTTCCCTATTTCGGTCATATTTATAGCTTCGGGTATCATCTCAAAGCAAACCACGCCCACCATAACGCCGCCTGCAAAAGCCAAAATTCTGCCCATGAAAACTTTGCCTTTTTTTGAGATAATTGCGCCGATTATTCCGCCTATTGTCGTTCCTGCTCCGCCCGCTATCAAGCTTAACAGTAATATAAAAACTTTGTCGTCCATTCCTACTCCTACTTAAATATATTCCAAATTAGCTGCATTCCATAAATTTTAATTGGAATAGCGAATTAATTCATTCCTCTTTGTTAACTATACTTAGTAATATAGCATATAACACAACTTTATGTGTCATTCCGATTTTTATGTATTAAGTGTTTGCGCCTTATTCGATGTAAATGCCGCTTCTTTTGTCATTTTGAGAATGAAAAATTCTTATTTCTAATCAAAATGACGGAATTTGTATTCTAATTCTAAAGCATCACAGCAATTTTGTCGAGTATTTTCTTGACTGCAAAAAAGAATTATGTTAATCTCAAATGGTATAATGCAGGAGAATTTATGAACAAGTTTTTCATTTCCACGGATTTAACCTCTGACTTCCCCGATTCGCTCAAAGAAGACGACTTCGGCATTATTAATATGTCTTATTTTATGGACAACGTGTTATATGACGGAGTAAACACGCCCTATTTGTCGCCGAAAAAATTCTTCGAAAAACTGCGCGGCGGCTCGCTTTCACAAACTTCAATGGTAACAAGCGACCAAGTTATAGCTTTCTTTCGTCCTGCCTTAGAAAAAGGTATGGATGTTTTGCATCTATCTTTCGCCTCGGTTTTGTCGGGAAACTATAATAGCTGTATTGCTGCGCAGAAAAAGTTAGCGCAAGAATTCCCTAAGCGGAAAATAATTATTATGGACACTTTTAGCGCCGGTATGGGTTTAGGTTTGCTTTCCTATTATACCTTGAGAGCGCGCGCACAGGGCAAATCAATAGATGAATGCGCCAAATACGCTGACGAACTTAAAAATAATATAGTCCACCTTTTCACCGTTGACGATATGTTCCATTTGTATCGCGGTGGCAGAGTCTCAAAAGGCGCAGCAATTTTAGGTAGTGTGATACAACTAAAACCCGTACTTTATCAAGATATTGACGGCTACTTGAAAGTTTTAAGCAAAACCATAGGAAAAAAACCTGCCCTGCGTTATATGTTGGATAAAATGATACAAAAAATCAAGGGCTACGACAATGAAGTTGTTTTTATCGGACATGGCGACGCTTATGATGAAGCGGCTTGGCTGGCTAAAAAGATAACAGAGAAAACAGGTATTACTAATATCGTTCTCAACAATGTTGGACCCGTGATTGGCACTCATGTAGGAGCGGGACTTATTTCTTTGTTTTTTGTGGGCTGCGACAGAAGCTAATATTAAAAAACTATTAAAATGCGGAAACTTGACAAAAAAAGCGCAATTTGAACTTAATCT